>JAGRHM010000006.1 GCA_020445005.1 Candidatus Competibacteraceae bacterium
GACGGGCATCCTTGCAAATCACCCGGACGACCCGGTCACGGCGAATGATCTTGCAATTACGGCAGATTTTCTTTACCGAAGCGCGTACTTTCATGGGTTTCTCCAAATCGATCAGGACGCTGCATCACGCCACGTCCAGTTCATTGATCTTGTTATTCCAATTAGCGCAACAAACTTTGGCCCTTAAAACTGCTCTTCTTCATCAGACTCTCATATTGATGAGACATCAGGTGCGCCTGAACCTGGGCCATGAAATCCATTACCACTACCACAATAATCAACAGCGAGGTACCCCCGAAATAGAATGGCACTCGCCAGTACAGAATTAGAAATTCAGGCAACAGACAAACGCCTGTGATATAGATTGCGCCGACCAGGGTTAGTCGGGTGAGCACTTTGTCAATGTAAGCAGCGGTTTGCATACCAGGTCGGATACCCGGAATGAAGGCTCCAGACTTCTTCAAATTGTCTGCGGTTTCCTTGGAATTAAAGACCAGCGCTGTGTAGAAGAAACAGAAAAAGATGATAAGACCCGCATAGAACATGACATAGAGCGGTTGTCCCGGCGACAAGGTCGAGCTGATATCCCGCAGCCACTCCATATTCGGCGCATTGCCGAACCAGCTACCCAGCGTCGCCGGAAACAAAATCAGGCTGGAAGCGAAGATAGGCGGAATGACCCCTGACATGTTCAGTTTCAGCGGTAAATGTGTGGTCTGCGCCGCATAGACTGGCCGCCCCTGTTGTCGTTTGGCGTAATTCACCGTGATCCGGCGTTGCCCTCGTTCGACGAACACCACAAAACCGGTGACCACTACCGCCAACACCAGCAGGAACAGCACCATCATCAAATGCAGCTCGCCCGTGCGAGCTAACTCCAGCGTACCGCCTACCGCGTGTGGCAAACCGGCAACGATGCCGGCGAAAATCAACATCGAAATGCCGTTGCCGATACCGCGCTCGGTCACCTGTTCGCCCAGCCACATCAGGAACATGGTACCCGTTACCAAACTAATCGTAGAGGTCACAATAAAGCCGATGCCTGGTGAAATGACCACTGAAGTTCCACCAGTCATTTGATTCTGCAGGGCGATGCTGACGCCAATGGCCTGGAAGGAAGCCAGCACCACTGTCAGATAGCGCGTATAGCGAGTCAAAGTGTGGCGACCCGCGGCTCCGCCTTCTTTTCGCAATTGTTCCAGCGCGGGCAAGACCATGGACATCAACTGGAGGATGATTGATGCCGAAATGTATGGCATCACGCCCAGCGCAAAAATACTGAACCGCCGCAATGCGCCGCCCGAAAACATGTTAAACATGTCCAGGATAGTGCCGCGTTGTTGATCGAACAATTGGGCCATCGCATGCGGATCAATACCCGGCACTGGGATATGTGTACCGATGCGAAACACGATCAGCGCGCCCAGCAAGAACAGGAGACGCTGACGCAGTTCGGTCATTTTGCCGAGGTCCGGCAGGGCGTTGGCCATCGTGGATTACTCGAGAATCGAGCCGCCAGCCGCCAGCACTGCTTCCCTGGCGCCTTTGGTCAGGGTCAGGCCCCGCACGGTTACTGATTTTTCCAGCTTTCCAGATAGGATAACTTTAACTTTACGAGCAAAGACCGGGATAAGGTTAGCCGCCTGAAGCGCAGCCAGATCAATGACTTCTGCTTTAATCTTGGCCAGCGCATACAGACGCACTTCAGCCGTATCCTTGGCGGTCATCGAGCGAAAGCCGCGTTTAGGCAAACGCCGTTGTAGCGGCATCTGGCCACCTTCAAAACCGACCTTGTGATAACCGCCGGCTCGGGCGTGCTGACCCTTATGGCCACGACCCGCTGTCTTACCGAGACCGGAGCCAATGCCGCGCCCAACGCGCACGCGATCGGGCCGACTGCCTGGCGCCGGTTTAAGGGTATTCAATCGCATGGCGTCAAACCTCTTCGATTTTGAGTAAATAAGAAACCTTGCGAATCATGCCGCGATTTTCCGGGGTATCAATCACCACTGCGCTGCTATGCATCCGTCGTAATCCCAGTCCACGCACACACGCCTTGTGAGCGACCAATCGACCATGCACGCTTTTGACTAATGTGACTTTCAACTGGTTTGCCATGCGCTTTAACTCCGAATCTCATCGGTACTCTTACCACGTTTAGTGGCCAGGTAGTCCGGCGATCGCATCGTGCTAAGTCCACGAATAGTAGCCCGCACCACATTAATAGGATTGCGCGAACCGATACATTTGGACAATACATCCTTGATGCCGACCACTTCAAACACGGCCCGCATGGCGCCGCCAGCGATGATGCCTGTGCCTTCGGACGCTGGCTGCATGAAGACATGCGCCGCGCCATGTTCGGCATTCACCGCATATTGCAAGGTGGCGCCGTTTAGCGCCACGCGACGCATGTTTTTGCGGGCCTTATCCATGGCTTTTTGAATGGCCATCGGCACTTCACGGGCCTTGCCATAACCCAGGCCAACCCGACCATTGCCGTCGCCCACCACCGTTAACGCGGTGAAACCGAATTGCCGGCCACCCTTGACTACCTTTGCTACTCGATTGACGGCAATCAGCTTTTCCTGCAGGCCATCCGTATTCTGGGAACCTTCTACGTTACTCGCCATATCTGTTCCTTAAAACTCCAAACCATTCTCGCGGGCAGCATCGGCCAGCGCTTTAACCCGACCATGATACTTGAAGCCAGAGCGGTCGAATGCGACTTTGGTAATGCCGATGGCTTTGGCCTTTTCAGCAATCGCCTTGCCCACAACCTTAGCTGCTGCGATGTCGCCGGTGCTTTTCAGTCCCTGACGCAAGCCGGACTCTACGGTCGATGACGCTGCCAGGGTTTGGTCACCCGTCGCCGCAGGAATAATGATCTGGGCGTAAATATGACGGGGGGTGCGATGCACGCATAAACGATGAACGCCCAGTTCGCGAATCTTGTACCGGGTCCGTAACCCGCGCCGCTGGCGCGCTGTTTTTTTATCGGCTGCTTTTTTATCCATGACGAATCCCTACTTTTTCTTGGCCTCTTTCAAGATGATCGTCTCATCCGCATAACGCACGCCCTTACCCTTGTAGGGTTCCGGCGGCCGGTAAGCGCGGACTTGTGCAGCGATCTCGCCAACCTGCTGTTTGTCCGCACCACGGATGACGATTTCAGTCGGGGCAGGTGTCTGAATGGTGATACCTTCCGGAACCCTGAATTCGACCGGATGAGAAAAGCCCAGCGCCAGATTTAACACGTTGCCCTGAGCCTGGGCGCGATAACCGACTCCGACCAGCTGTAATTTGCGCTCGAAACCCTGACTAACGCCGATAACCAGGTTATTGAGCAGTGCGCGCATGGTGCCGGTCATTGCCCGGTATTTGGCGTCGTTAGTCAGTACCTTCGGAGCAACTTTCAGTTCATTACCTTCCTGCTGGATCGATACCCAGGGATGAATCCGGATTTCCCCGGACCCGTTTTTACCCTTGAGCGCCACCTGCTGACCATCGATCGTCACATTGACGCCAGCAGGTATTGGAATTGGTTGCTTGCCGACTCGCGACACACGAATCTTTTTTTCCTGAGGGATCGCTGCCATATCTGATTCTCCCTTAGGCGACCACGCACAGCACCTCACCGCCATGACCGGCGGCGCGGGCAACACGATCGCTCATCACACCCTTGGACGTGGAGATAATCGCCACTCCCAGGCCACCCATGACCCTAGGTAACTCATTCTTGCCGCGAAATACCCGTCGACTGGGTTTGCTGACCCGTTCGATGCGCTCAATAACCGGTTGACCCTCAAAGTACTTTAGGTTAATGGTCAGCTCAGCTTTACCTGGCGCAGCAGGTACTACGACAAAGCCGATGATATAGCCCTCATCTTGCAGCACGCAAGCGACAGCCGCCTTCAGCTTGGAAGCCGGCATCGTTACTTGGGCCTTGGCGGCGGCTTGGGCATTGCGGATGCGCGTCAGCATATCCGCGATGGGGTCGGTCATACTCATAGTTTCAATCCACTCCACTTTGTCAGTCTTGGAGTCTCTGCCGGCGGCAGAGCGATCCTGAACTTAAAATCAATGGATAAAGAGCAAACAGGGGAGATTTCTCTACTCGCTACTCGCCGGCGCTACCAGCTTCCCTTGCGCAAACCAGGCACATCACCACGCATGGTCGCTTCCCGCAATTTGTTGCGTCCCAAGCCAAACTTGCGATAGAAGCCATGCGGTCGTCCTGTCAGCCGGCAGCGGTTGTGTAAGCGGCTGGGGCTGGCGTCGCGCGGCTGCATTTGCAGCTTTTTCTGCGCTTCTTGCCGTTGCTCATCGGTACTGGCCGGGTTGCGAATCGTTTCCTTAAGCGCTTCGCGTCGGGCAGCATATTGTTGCACGATGCGTAACCTCTTGACTTCGCGATTGATCATACTCATTTTCGCCACAATCGAGTCCTCAGTTCCGAAATGGAAAATTAAACGCTGCCAGCAATGCCCGACCTTCCTCGTCGGTTCGCGCCGTCGTGGTAATCGAAATATCCAGGCCGCGGATAGCATCGATCTTGTCGTAATCGATTTCCGGGAAGATGATCTGCTCTTTCACGC
>JAGRHM010000290.1 GCA_020445005.1 Candidatus Competibacteraceae bacterium
CCACAACCTGTATAGGACTGCTATAGTATGAAATCCATGTTTGGAACACTACCCTTAAATGCCCGTTCTGTGGTCTTGACTGAGGGGTCTACTTTGGATTGCGAAATTCCAGGCGCGTTCCGAATCCAGAGTGAAATTGCTGGCGCTGGCGCTGGCGCTGGTGCTGGTTGAGCACTCGCGCAGCGAGAACGGCTGTTTGGAGTATGGTTGTTATCAAGACGTTACGAACGCGGATCGACTACTAGTGGTCGGTCGCTGGACCAATCAGGCAGTTTTGGAAAATCATTACGAAAATGAACGCTTCCGCCAGTTAGTCACCCAGTTTGCGGATTTAGTGGTAGAGGCGCCGCCCTCGGTCAGCCTCTACGAAGTCGTGGAAATGGATCGCCTTTGATGCCAGGTTAGCCTCTACCCGGCGTCCGCAGGGATCAGTGAAGCACACGATTATGCCCCTCCTAGCCGTTCAGTCAGGTAATGCTCACAGCCCTTTAGCGTGGATAGCTTCGGGTAGTCAAAGTCGAAAATCGTAACATTGAGTTCCTTCTCCAGGCTCATCATCAGACGGAGAAAATCAATGGAGTCCAACTCAAGTTGATCATGAAAACTGATGTCAGGATGAAGCGCCTGGGTATCGGCGTTCGGGATGACATCGCTCAGGGTGCGCAGAACCGTGTCGCGAATCTGCTCGTTGCTTATGGCATTCATCACAATTTTCCTTCTCACAAGTAATGGAAGCTTAAATCCAGTCTGGTTTCACCTTCGGCATGCTGCGCCGCAACATGGAGTCTTACATTGATCATACGAAAAAGCAAGTCATCTCTCATGCTCCTCAAAGCACTGGAAATGCAATTTCCCAGCCAGACAGCGGCTTTCTACTGTGAATTCTACTCGTGAAAATTAGAATAAACCGCCTAAGCATCGGAATCTTTCAGATGCTCTCCCTCCAAAGTGGAAACATCGCCCAGTGGCAATCCCAGTTCGCGCGCGCGCAAAAGTCGTCGCATGATCTTGCCGCTCCGGGTTTTGGGCAAATCTGCCACAAACTCCAGTTCGCGCGGCGCCACTGCCGGCCCTAAACGGGTGCGTGCGAAGCCCAACAGTTCCTTGCGCAGCGCGTCGCCAGGTTCATAACCGGTTTTTAATGCAACGAAAGCCTTGACAATCTCTCCGGCAAACTCGTCGGGTTTGCCGATCATGCCAGCTTCCGCCACCGCCGGATGCTCCATCAGCACATTTTCGACCTCAAAGGGACCAATCAGATGTCCCGAGGTCTTGATCACGTCATCATTGCGGCCTACAAACCAGAAATACCCATTTGCATCGCAGGTTGCCAGATCGCCACTCAGGTACCAACCGCCGGCAAAGCACTGTCGGTAGCGTTCCTCATCCTCCAGATAACCCCGGAACATCGAAGGCCAACCCATCCGCAGGGCCAGCTCGCCTTCCTCTCCCGGCGGCAGACGGTCGACGCCGCCGGACCGGCGCTGGACAATGGCGGCTTCGATGCCCGGCAGCGGTTGGCCCATTGAACCAGGCCAGATATCGACAGCGCGGTAATTAGCGATCATGATGGCCCCGGTTTCAGTCTGCCACCAGGTATCATGAAAAGGCCGGCCCAGGGTGGCCAGACCCCAGGTGACCGCTTCGGGATTCAGCGGTTCGCCCACGCTGGCCATGAAGCGCAAGGCGCCTAAGTCATGCCCGTGCAAGGCTTCAGCGCCCACCTTCATCAACATGCGGATCGCAGTCGGCGCGGTATACCACACATTGACTCGTTCCCGGTCCAAAATGGCATACCAGCGCCGCGCATCGAATTCTGCTTCGTCGACCACCAGGGTCGCGCCATTCGCCAGCGGTGCGATAATGCCGTAGGAAACGCCGGTGACCCAACCGGGATCGGCGGTACACCAGTAAATGTCGCCAGGTCGTAGATCCAGCACCCAGCACCCCGTTAACCGGTGAGCGATCACCGCCTGATGAACATGGATCGCACCCTTGGGTGTCCCGGTGGTGCCGCTGGTGAAATGCAACAGCGCCCAGTCTTCGGGCTGAGTGCGCGGCGGGGGCCGATGGTCTGTTTCGGCCTCCAGCAGAGTATGAAAAGAGCGGATGCCCGGTTCGTCGCTATCGCTGTCGGTCAGCAAGACCTGTTCCAGATGCGGCAAATCGCTCCGTTGTTCCCGCACCTTGCGCCGATACAACAGGGTCGTGGTAACCAGTACCCGCGCCCGGCTTTTCACCAGGCGCACCCGCACCGGTTCCGGGCCAAATGCGGAAAAGAGTGGGCAAAACACCGCGCCCGCTTTCAGCGTTCCCAGCGCGGTAATGTACAGTTCAGGAATCCGTCCGGCCAGAATGCAAACCCGGTCGCCTGGGTTGATGCCCAGTCGTTGGAGACCATTGGCAAAACGGTCGCTGAGGCGCGCCAGTTCGGCGTAGCTGAAATCCCGCCGCTCACCGTTCTTGCCCAGCCAGCGCAACGCGATAGCCTCGCCGCGACCGGCAGCAACCCACCGATCCACTGCTTCAAAAGCAATGTTTAGACCGCCATCCGACAAGCCAGCGCATTCAGCGCGGGCGGCGTCCCAGGAAAACGAAGCTTGCATGGTTGCATAGTCTGTCAGATTCGGGACCGGTTCGCGGTCATTCAGGGTTTTGTGTATCATCTTGATCTCTCCAAGCATCGCTTGCTGAATCAGGCTATTATTAAACAATCCAAGCTCAATCCGCCGGCCCCATTCCAGCGCTGGTCCCTGCCCGAGACCCGGTTATGACCATTCGCAATCTCGAATATCTGTTCAAACCTCGCTCCATCGCTGTCATTGGTTGTGGCAAACAGCCCGATGGTCCTGACGCAACCGTGGAATTTAACTTGATTGAAGGCGGCTTCAAGGGACCGGTGATGCCGGTGAATCCCGATCAGCGGTCGATTGCTGGCGTACTGGCCTACCCGGATATTGCCAGCCTGCCGGTGACGCCGGACCTGGCTATTTTAACCACTCCACTTGATGAAGCACCTGCTTTGATCGATGAACTCGGTCAACGGGGAACACGTGCCGTCTTGTTGCTCAGTCGCGAAGTGTTGCAGGATCACCGAGGAACAAAGGCGGCGTTGCTTAGCCAGGACATTTTGCGCAAGTACCCGGATGATGGAGAGGTACTGAAGCAGAAAATTCTTGATGCCGCCAAGCCTTATCTGTTACGGATCATGGGGCCGGATCACCTTGGCTACGTAGCGCCATCGGCCAATGTCAACGCCAGTTTGAGCAGTCATCGACCGATCGCCGGCCATATCGCGCTGCTCTGCCAGTCAGCGGCGGTGATGCGCAGCGTGATCGACTGGGCGACCAGCCGCAATATCGGTTTTTCCCATGTGATTTCCGTAGGGATTCGCTGGGATGTCGACTTTGGCGATCTGCTGGATTACCTGCTGCGGGATTATCATACCCGCGCTATCCTGATGTATATGGAAAATACCCGCAATCGCCGCAAGTTTGTCTCCGCTGCGCGCGTCGCGGCTCGGGTCAAACCGGTGATCGTGTTGAAACCGCGTGATTTTCGCACCGGTCCCGTCGAGGATGCGGTTTATGATGCCGTGTTCCAACGCGCCGGTATCCTGCGCGTGGACAGTATTGAGCAGCTATTTGGCGCGGCGGAGACTCTAGCCACCGCCCGGCCGGTTTATAGCGACCGACTCACCATTGTCAGCAATAGTTACAGCCTGGCGTTAATGACCAGCGATACCTTGCTGCGCTACGACGGCCATCTGGCGGAAATTAGCGCGGCGACCCGCGAGCAAGTGACGCAAGCCTGCCGACCGGGTTATGTCATCGAAAACCCAGTTGATCTGGGCGATACGGCGGGTCCTGATCAGTATGGCAAAGCGCTGGAACTGCTGTTGCGGGAACCCGGGGCGGATGGTGTGCTGGTGATCCACGCGCCGGCCTCGACCGACCGCTCACTGGACTGCGCCCAGGCCGTAGTCGAGCAGGCGATCAAGAGTCGTCGCCTGGTCATGACCTGCTGGCTGGGGGAATCGTCGGTAGAGCCAGCCCGCGAGTTGTTTAAAAATGCGCAGATTCCCACCTATGAAGCGCCCGACGAGGCGGTTGAAGCTTTCATGCGGCTGGCCCAGTATCGACGCAATCAGGAACTGCTGATGGAGACCCCGCCCTCGGTGCCCGAGGAATTCACAGCAGACGCTGAGACAGCCCGTCGGATTATCCAGATCGCGCTGATCGCCGGCCGGCGGCGGCTGAACGCCTATGAAGCCAGCCAGGTGCTCAGCGCCTACGAAATTCCGGTCGTGCCGCTGCAATTTGCATCCACCCCGGAAGCAGCGACCGATGTGGCGTTGGAGTTGGGGATGCCGGTCGCGCTCAAGATTCTCTCGCCGGATATTGCCAACAAATCCGATGTAGGGGGGGTAACGTTCAGTCTGAAAAACCCGCTGGAGGTGCTGGTGGCGGCGACCGAGATGCTCAAGCGGGTGCGCGATCTGGCTCCCGAAGCAGTCATCGACGGTTTTGCAGTGCAGCCCATGCACTATCGGCATAATATTTATGAATTAATGATGGGCGTCCGTACCGGTAAACGGTTCGGACCCGTGATCTTTTTTGGTCAGGGCGGCACTGAGGCTGGGGTCATCGACGATGTTGCTTACGCCTTGCCGCCACTGAACATGCAACTGGCGCGCGATCTGATCTGGCGAACCCGGTTGTATCGTCGACTGAGCACGAATCGTGGCCGGCCAGTCGATCTGGACGCCATTGCTTTGACCTTGCTAAAAATTTCGCAAATGGTGGTCGATTTAGCGGAAGTGGTGGAACTGGACATTAATCCCATCTGGCTCAGTTCCGACGGATTGCTGGCGTTGGATGCTAATGTAGTGATCGAACCCAGTGCGGAACCCGCCGCCAAAAGGTTAGCAATTTTGCCCTATCCCAAGCAGATGGAACGCCGCTATACCCTGCCCGATGGCCGTTCTTTCCTGATGCGGCCGATTCTGCCGGAGGATGAACCGGAGTTGCAGAATCTGGTGAAACGGATGCCAGCGGAAGATGTGCGGATGCGGTTTTTCCAGCCAATTCATGAGTTGTCGCATGAAATGGCGGCCCGTTTGACGCAACTGGATTACGAACGCGAAATGGCGATTATTGTCACCGATCCGGATGTCATTC
>JAGRHM010000291.1 GCA_020445005.1 Candidatus Competibacteraceae bacterium
CCGACCACATAGACCATGGCGTCGATCTTGTTGTCGCACAGCGCCTGGGCCTGCTCGGCCGCCTTAAGTTCCGACGCCAGTTTGAACACGCTGGTATCCCAACCCTTTTCTTTCATCAGAGCCTCAATCGTAGCACGTTGACCGGAACCCGGATTGCCGATGTTGACTCGCTTGCCTTTGAGATCATCAAAGGTCTTGATGCCGGAATCCTTGCGCGCCACGACCGTGAAGGACTCTGGATGCACCGAAAACACCGCGCGCAGTTCTTTGAAGGGACCCGCTGCCTCAAAATCTCCTTGACCATTTAATGCCTTGTACTGCTGGTCGGACTGAGCGACGCCCATATCCTGCTCACCGGCGCGAATCGCGTTCAGGTTGGCCACCGAACCGCCGGTCGAAGGGGCCGTGCATTTGATACCGTGCTCCTTCTCGCCACGATTGACCAGTTTGCAGATCGACTGGCCGACCACATAGTAAACGCCAGTTTGACCGCCTGTGCCGATAGTGACATATTTTTCCTCGGCGGCGTTTGCGCTGTTTACGCCGAACAGTAGGGCGGTTGCAGCCAGGGTGGTAATGACGATTTTTTTCATAAAGCACCTCTCTTTGGGTTAAAAATTGATTAGAAACATTGTGTTGAGTCTTACCCACCGGGAAGAGAAAAGCCGATTTCCTGGTCAGGAAAGCCAAACAAAGCATTTAATGAATCCAGCTTTTCGGTTTTAATCATTCTTTTATAGTCAACAGGATGGTGGATGTCCAACTCACTCTAACCTATCCAGATAATGCTACTGGCTGAAATACGGTCTTTCATGGAACGAAACTTCTTGCTAGTCAATTAAAATTCAACATGTTTTTTAGAAGTCAATGAGTATTGAAAAATTTATTGGTAAAATTTCTTGCAGCAATAGTTCGGACTTAAGGCGTAGGTGGCCGCTCGGTGCGGTCTCGATCGATGCGGTTCGCAAGCTCACCGTATCCCACATGCTGTCGCTCAATGCACAACCCGCATCCCCCTGGCTTGCCTGCTTCGTCGACTGGTGCATGCCCAATTTTGGTTCGTCTCAAAAACGGTACGAAAATGTACGCTAAGCCGGTTGCACGGGCGATCTCGATTGGGAGGTCTTGCCGGATCAACTCGCTTCAACGGCCTGAATGACCAAAATCGACACCCATGAAGAAGCTCCTCGATGCATGAATCGTAACAACATGCCTAAGCACTCAGAAGAAGCAGCATTCTTGCCGTCCGCGATCTCCAGAATGACAGGCGAATCCAGGTCTTTCTCTGACGCGGAGATCAGCGAGCATTCGGGTTCCGTCAGTGAGCCGACCAAGGTGTCCTTCCCAGTCGTCGGGCTGGGCGCTTCGGCAGGCGGATCGGAGGCCTTCAAGAACTTCTTTCAGGCCATGTCGGCGGATTCGAGCATAGCTTTTGTGCTGGTTCAGCACCTGGACCCCACGCACGAAAGCATGATGACCGATCTGCTCACCAAGTACACCACGATGCGGATGGTGCAGATCGAAGACGACATGGCGCTTGCGTCCAACACCCTGTTCATGATTCCGCCGAACAAGTACTTGTTCATCCAGGACGGTCGGCTGAAACTCACCGAACCGATCGTCCGGCGAGGCATGCGCATGCCCATCGATTTTGCGCATGCCCATCGATTTTCTGTTCCGTTCCATGGCTGAGTCCCTGCAGGAGCGAGCGATCTGCATCGTACTCTCCGGTACCGGCGCCGACGGCGCCCTGGGGGTGCGGGCGGTCAAGGGCGAGGGCGGCACGGTGTTCGTCCAGGAGCCGCGCACGGCTCAGTACGACGGCATGCCGAAGAGCACCATTGCTACCGGCGTGGTGGACTTCGTGCTACCGGTCGAGGACATGCCACGCACCCTGCTGGAGTATGTGCGTCATGCCCTGGACTGGCCCGGGCATGAAATCCAGGAGCCGCCCCAGGCCAAACCCGACGATCTTCAATCCATCCTCGCCCTGTTGCATGCCCGCACCCACCACGACTTCCGCTGCTACAAGCAAGGTACGCTGTCCCGTCGCATCCACCGCCGCATGGGGCTGCGCCAGACCGACGGCTTTCCTGCGTACCTGGCCCTGCTGCGCGAGGATGCGGCGGAGGTCAAGTCCCTGCTGCGGGACTTGCTGATCGGCGTCACTTCCTTCTTCCGCGACCCCGAGGCCTGGCAGGACTTGGCAACCCAGGTCCTGATGAGTCTGCTCGCTCACAAGGAACCCGACGACCACTTCAGGGTCTGGGTGCCCGGGTGCAGTTCCGGCGAAGAAGCCTACTCCCTGGCCATGTTGATCACCGAAGTGCAACACCGCCTGGGTCGCGCTTGTGTCGTGCAGATCTTTGCTTCGGATATTGACGAGGCCGCGCTGGAAGTTGCGCGCAACGGCGTCTACCCGGAAAGCATTGCGGCCGACGTGACTTCGGAGCGCTTGCGCCGCTTCTTTGAATCCGAAGCGGGGCAGTACCGGGTCAGCAAGGCGATCCGCGACCGGGTCGTGTTTGCCGCCCAGAACCTGGTGCGCGACCCGCCGTTCTCGAAGCTTGACCTGATCTCCTGCCGCAATCTGCTGATCTATCTGGACAACACCATCCAGAAGCGCGTGATCAACCTGTTGCACTTTGCGCTGCGGGAGGGCGGTTACCTGTTCCTGGGACCTTCTGAATCACTGGCTCAGCAGGCCGATCTCTTCGAGCCGGTCGCTAAGAAGTCGCGCATCTACAAGCGCATCGGCGCGGTGCAACACCCGGCCCTGGATTTCCCGTTAGTGGCCGGCGATGAAGAACCCCAATCGCGCCTGGGCTACGGCCTACCGCGAGAACCGCGGCCCGGCTCCATCACCGCCCTGGCCCACGAGGTGCTGCTCCGCGAGTATGTGCCGGCCGTAGCCCTCGTCAACCGGCGCGGCGAGGCGATCTACTACCACGAGCCGATCGCGCGCTATCTTGAGATCGCTCCGGGCGAACCCACCCGCGACATTGCTGAACTGGCCAAGGAAGGACTCGGCCTCAAGGTGCGCAGCGTGCTGCAACGCGTCCTTCGTGAGAAGGAAACGGTGCGCCTGACCGGGTGCCGGCGCAACGAGCCGGCGGCGGCGCCGGTGGTCATCGTCGCCCGTCCCCTGGACATGCCCGGCGCGACCGAGGGTTTGCTGCTGTTGACCTTCGAGGACGAGAAAGCCCCTGCGCCTCTGCCCAGTCCCCCGTCCGACGAACAAGCGTCGAACGAGTTGCGTCAACTGGAGTACGAGCTGTCTTCCACGCGGGAAGACTTGCAAAGCACGATCGAAGAGCTGGAAACCTCCAACGAGGAACTCAAGGCCTCCAATGAGGAGGTCATGTCCATGAACGAGGAACTGCAGTCGACAAACGAGGAACTGGAGACCTCGAAGGAAGAGTTGCAATCCCTCAACGAGGAATTGAGCACCGTCAACAACCAGCTCCAGGACAAGGTGCAAGACCTGGAGCAGTCCAACAATGACATTGTTAACCTGTTTAACAGTACCAATGTGGCGACCCTGTTCCTGGACCGCAAGCTGCAGGTGCGCCGCTTTACGCCCGGCGTCACCCGTCTTTTCCGACTGATCCCGGCCAACGTGGGCCGTCATCTGGAGGACATCGCCCTGCGCTTCGATAGTGACGGACTGATGGATCAGGTCCGGCAGGTGTTGTCGAACTTGCAACCGTCGGAACGGACCGTGCGGGTGGATGAGGGCGGCCATTTCCTCGGCCGTATCCTGCCCTACCGCACCGAGGACGACCGCATCGACGGCGTGGTGCTGACCTTCACCGATATCACGACCCTCAAACAGACCGAGGAAAGCCTCCGCCACGCCCTGGAACTCAACCAGAGCTATCTCGACACGGTACAGACCCTGATGATCGCGCTGGATCGAGACGGGCGTATCGCCATGATCAATCGCGCGGGCCTCCAGTTGCTCGGTTACCAGGACGCTGAATTGCTGGGCAAGGACTGGTTCTCTGTCTGCCTGGCGCCACCGGAGGCCATGGACCGGGTGCATCCGGTGTTCCAGCAATTGCTGGCAGAGCATCTGGAGGGGGCGACCTATTTCGAGAACACAGTGTGTCTGCGTGATGGCAGCACCCGCCTGATCGCCTGGCATAACGCCCCACTCAAGGACGCTCGGGGCGCCATTGTCGGCGTTCTCGCCTCGGGCCAGGACATTACCCAGCAGCGACAGGCCGTGGAGTCTCTGCGACACAGTGAGGAACGCATGCACCAGGCAGAACCCTGGCCCATCTCGGTAGTTGGGAGTTCGACCGCATTGCAAATCAGCTGAGCTGGTCTCCCGAGATGTTTCGGATTTTCGGCGCTGACCCAGGGAAATTCGGCCATGTTTATGCGTCATTTCTTGAGCGCGTCCACCCGGACGATCGGGAGACGGTGAACGCCGCCTATCAAGGCTCCATGACAGAAAACCGGCCGGGTTTTGATATGGAATACCGTGTGGTCCGCGAAAATGGCGAGGAGCGCCTCGTTTACGCCAAGTGCAACCACCACAGCAACGAGGCGGGCCAAGTGATTCAGTCCACTGGTATGGTCTTCGACATCACCGAGCGCAAACGCAGCGAAAATGCGCTCATAAAGACGAGAAACCTGCTGGCGGAAGCGCAAAAGATCGCGCAGATGGGCAGCTTTGAATATATCGCCGCAACCCAAACGACCGTATGGTCCGAGGAAGAGTATCGCCTCTATGGACTCGACCCGACGGGACCATCGCCCACCTACGAGGAAATGCTCGAAAAGTGTATCCATCCTGACGACAAGGAGCGACTGCACGAGGTCTTTACTCAAGCGATGCGCAATCAGGGAGAATACGAACTGGAACACCGGATTGTGCGGCCTGAGGGTAGCGTTCGTTGGGAAGCTCCTACGCTATGTCGGAATGACGCTGGATATCACCGAGCGCAAGCATACAGAGGCTGGTTTGCGCAAACTGTCCGTGGCGGTGGAACAAAGCCCGGTCTTGGTGATGATCACCGATGCACAGGCCCGCATTGAGTACGTGAACCCGCATTTCTCGGCAGTCATCGGATACGGTCGAGAAGAAGTGATCGGCAAGAATCCACGTTTCCTGCAATCGGGCCAAACCCACCCGGAAACCTACCGCCAATTGTGGGACACCCTGACCGCTGGGCAGATCTGGGCGGGCGAACTGCAAAATCGGCGTAAAGACGGCTGTCTTTATTGGGAGGAGACGCGCATCTCGCCTATCACTGACGAAACCGGGCAGATCACCCATTACGTGGGGATTAAATTCGACATCACCGACCAAAAGGGGCGCCAGGAGCACCTCGCCTATCTCGCCCACTATGATGTATTGACCAATTTGCCCAACCGCCTACTGCTCGCTGACCGCCTGCACCAGCACATGGCGCAGTCCCTACGCCATCGCCAGAGGCTGGCCGTCGCGTTCCTGGATCTGGATGGCTTCAAGAGCATTAACGATACCTACGGCCATGACACCGGCGATGCTGTATTGGTCACAATCGGCCGCAAGTTGCGTTTGGTCACACGCGATGCGGATACGATAGCCCGGCTGGGCGGAGACGAATTTGCGCTGGTGCTCCCCGAACTGAGCAGCACCGAGGAATGTGTGCCGCTACTTCAGCGGGTGCTGAACGCGATGAGCTCGTCGATCTACATTGGTGGGCAGGAATTTGCGGTCACCGCCAGTCTCGGTGTGACTTTCTACCCGCAGGCTGAGGACGTCGACGGCGACCAGTTGTTGCGCCAGGCCGACCAGGCCATGTACCAAGCGAAGCTCGCCGGCAAGAACCGTTACCACCTGTTCGACGCCGAGCAAGACCGCAGCCTGCGCGGCCACCACGAGAGCATCGAGAATGTCCAGCAGGCTCTCGCTCATGGCGAGCTTGAACTTCACTACCAGCCCAAGGTCACCCTGCGGACTGGCCAGGTGATCAGTGTGGAGGCCCTCATTCGTTGGCGCCATCCCCAGCGGGGCCTGCTCAATCCGGGTGCCTTCTTGCCCGCTATCGAGGGGCATCCATTGGCCGTGCAGGTGGGCAACTGGGTCATTTGCCAGGCGCTGGCCGATGCGGCGGTGTGGCAAGCGTCCGGCCTGACCTTGCCAATCAGTGTCAACGTGTTCGCCTACCAGTTGCTGGCGCCGGACTTTGTCGAACACCTCGACCAGTTCCTGACCGACCACCCGAGCGTGAGTCCTGAACAACTGGAACTGGAAATCCTGGAAAGCGCGGTGCGGCGCGACCTCGCGCAGGTTTCGGGCGTTATGGAGAAGTGCCGGGCGCTGGGCATTCGCTTCGCGCTGGACGATTTTGGTACGGGCTATTCCTCACTCAACTACCTCAAGCACTTGCTGGCGGAGACGCTTAAGATTGACCAGAGCTTCGTACACGACATGCTGGAGGACCACGACGACCTGGCCATCGTCGAGGGCATACTGGGGCTGGCCAAAGCCTTCCGCCGCCAAGTGGTCGCCGAAGGTGTTGACGCGACCCCGTAGGGCATCCTCCTCTTACAACTGGGCTGTACGCTCGCGCAGGGCTATGGCATTGCACGCCCGATGCCCGCATCAGACCTGCCGGGGTGGGTCTCGGCCTGGCGTGTCGATCCAGCCTGGGCGCAGCAACACCCCATTCCTGACGAACACATCCCCGTTCTCTATGCGGTGGCTGAGCACCGCGCCTGGGTTCATCAAGTGGAATGTTTCGTCGAAGGCCAGAGCGCAACACCCCCCCTATGGATCGTCACGCGTGCAGGTTCAGTGAGTGGCTAGAGGCAGAGATGGACAGGCAACCGAGCGGCCACTCGATACTGGCCGAGCTTGAGGAGTTGCATAAAACGCTTCATATCCAGGCACAACAGGTGCTGGCCTGTCACGCAGAAGAGGCCCCGGATGCCGTCGAAGCGGGATTGGCTGAACTTCATAGAGTGAAGGATCGACTATGAGGGGCGCTGGAGCGAATCATCGATTAGGAGTCTGTTGGACGCATGTATTAAATAGAAGACTATGAAATTCTTTGTAATTACGGCATCATTCATTCTAATATTAACCTAAAAACTGTCCGAACTATTGCTGCAGAAGTCCTCCCCATAACCTAGATTTTATATGCTGGCCCAACGCTGCTCACGCCAGAGAGATAACCTGATTAACCGGCGATAGACGGTCAACCATTCGCAATACTGACGAGAATCACACCACTATGAGTTCCGAGGCTGTTCTATTACTGGCGTTGTTCATCCCGCTGGCAAGCGCGTTCTTCATCGCTACGAATGGCGATCAACCGAATCGACGCGAGTTGACAACGCTGCTGGCTTCGCTGTTATTGCTGGGAGTCGTACTCTCTCTGCTTCC
>JAGRHM010000292.1 GCA_020445005.1 Candidatus Competibacteraceae bacterium
TTTCAAGAGACCGGGAATTGCTGCCATTGTGGCGCAGCGCGTTCAAGGCCACCCGGCGGATCACGGCCAGGTTTTCTGCCGAGTGATCGTTGCGCGTCCGACCGGCATCTTCGCCAAATTGCACATCCAAGATCCAATGCTGTTGATTGTCGATGCCCCAGTGACCGCGCACCGCGGTCGCGAACTGGTCTGGATCCGAGAACGAGCATAAAAAATAACGATATTCTGTGCGCGTTTGGTCGCCGATGATCCGGATGGATTCCACCCGGCCCACGGTTTGGAGACCGGCCCAGTCCGGTTTCGCCTCCAGCCAATCCATTTGGCTGCTGAGCGCATGACGACGGATCTCAATCCGGCCGTGGTCTTTCTCGATGGTTTCCTGGATCGGCAGGCGTCCACGGGCGCCTTCAGTATCGAGCCAGAGCTGAACGTCCTCGCGGAGTGTTGGATGATTATCCTTCAACGCTAGAACGTAATCAGCGCCCGCATCGATGATCGTTTGGGCAAGGGCTTTCTGACGGCCCATCGCATCCGTGGATACCACCGCACCTTACAGATCAAGCAACGCCAGCAAGTCGGGAATGGCGGTGATCTCGAATGGCGGTGATCTCATTGGATTGTTCGGCGACCGCTTGCTGGGCCAATACCCAACGGGCTTGCCCCACAAAGGCGCTCACTCAACGCACCGCCGGACTCCCCCCGTCGCGACTCCCGCGCACGGTCTTGCCATCCATACACCTGCTCACCGGCCAGATTCGGTAATGCCGCCGTGGCCCACGCGGTAAACGCGGCTCGGAACGCGACCGGATCCCTGCATCCCAGCACGTCGCTCAAGGTGTCGTGCGCGGGAATCCCGTTGGGCAGGCCCAGAAAGCTTCGTAACCAGGCTTCTTTTTCTTCCCCGAATGCTTCTATCCCCACCCAATCTTCCACGCCACTCAGCACGGCACACAGCACCATCATCAGAATAGCTTGCAGTGGGTGCAACTTGTTGCGGGTCTCGCGGCGGGAATCGGGCCGGTTGGCGAAATACGGGCGCGGGTCGAGCAGGTTGGGCAGCATCAGTTCTCTCCATCCAATCAACCCCATCCGTTACTCGAGCGAGCCGCCTTCTGTCAACCCCTCACATAGCGCGATTGCCCTGTGAGGCATCCGATTACCCACAAATTCCAACTCATTGTTAAGATGTCATTTTCATCCAATAGTAGGTATGGTGCATGAGTTGGGCACAGGTGGAGTTTCACGATCTGGAGTTGGGGGATGCGCGGCGGACTGCGCGCTTGATCAGGTTGGTGGATGATCTGTCGGCCCAGCCGACTGGGAGCATCCCGCTGGCCTGCGGGGGCTGGCCCGAGACCAAGGCGGCCTACCGGTTGCTGGACAACCCGGCGATGGAGTGGCGCGAAATTCTGGAGGTCCATACCACGCGGACGGTGGAGCGGATGGTGGGCCAGCCGGTGGTGTTATGCCTTCAGGACACGACGGAATTGGATTTCACTTCGCGACCGGGGATTGCGGGACTGGGGCGGTTGAGCGACGAGGCCCAGCACGGATTGTACGTGCATCCGACCCTGGCGGTGACCCCGGCGGGGGTGGCGCTGGGGGTGTTGGATGCTTGGATGTGGGCGCGGAAGCCGAAAGATCAGCCCGACGTCAACGAAAGCACCCGCTGGATCGAAGGCTACGAGATCGTGGCCGATCTAGCCGAAACCGTGCCCGCGATCCGCCTGGTCTACGTAGCGGATCGGGAAGGCGATCTGCGGGCGCTGATGGACGCCGCGGCCCGGCGCGGCGCCCCGGCGGACGGGTTGATCCGGTCCCGGCACAACCGCAAGACGACCACGGGCGAGAAGCTGTGGGAACGACTGGCCCAGAGCACACCGCTGGGCGCGGTGGAATTCACCCTGTCCGCAGCTCCGGACCGTCCAGCACGCTTGGTGCGCCAGACCCTGTATCACCAAGCGGTGACCCTGCCGGCGCATCACGGCCAACCCGCCGTGACCGTGACGGCGATTCTGGCGCGGGAGGAACAGCCGCCGGCTGGTGAGAAGGCGATCGCGTGGCGGCTGCTGACCAACCGGACAGCGGATACGCTGGGGGATGTAGTACAGCTCATTGACTGGTATCGAAAAAGATGGCTGATTGAAATTTTCTTCCGCATTTGGAAATCCGGTTGCCGGGTAGAGGCGTTGCAACTGGGGACACTCGAACGCTTGGAGCGGGCGCTGGTGGTTTATCTGATCATCGCCTGGCGCATCCTGCACCTGGTCACCTGGGGACGGAATTGCCCGCAGTTACCCTGCGATGTGGTATTCGATGCCGAGGAATGGCAGGCGGCCTGGATGGTCGCATACCGTACTAAACCACCGGAAATCCCGCCGCCTCTGGGGCAGGTGGTGCGGCTGATCGCTGGCTTTGGGGGCTTTCTCGGCCGTAAACAGGATGGTCATCCCGGTCCTAAAGCGATCTGGGAAGGAATGCAAAAAGTGAGAGCGTTTGCCCTTGCGTTGGAGGCCAGCCGCGCCGTGTATGCCGGTGACGGATAAGTTGTGGGTAATCGGGTGCCCTGTGGGGTCTACAGCCGCTCTTGTGTTTGGGGCGCTCAACAAGCTATCATTCCAACTTTGAAAAATGCCGGAATAGCTCAGTCGGTAGAG
>JAGRHM010000293.1 GCA_020445005.1 Candidatus Competibacteraceae bacterium
TGAAATGATAAAATGGTTCAGTGCGCGTGATATTTGCGCCAAATACCTCACCCTGCGCCTGGCCCACGCCCGCCGGGAAAAAACGTTTTAACAAGCGGTATCTTGCCGATACCCTTGCGCCAACAAGGTTCCCGTCCGTCCAGGAACCGTTCCTTCGATCACCGCATGACGCGGCAAAGCATCCAGAGTCAATTCGCCCGCCAGCGTGCGCAATGCCCCAAGGCAATAGCCCTGCTTTCGCCAACCGGTTAGCAAGCGATCAAGAATCGGCAGGAATTTCATGCCTTCCAATTCAGCGTGCAGGGTAAAAACGTGACCGGTATCGGGCGGTGTCCGCGTCATCGCCAACAAGCGATCAGCCACATTATCTGGAGTAATGCCGTCGATGCCAATCAACTCATCGAGCGTTGGCAAAGTGGTGGGTAACTGGGGACAAGCGATGACTTCGCCATTTACCACTGGCAAAAAGGGGTGCGTTCCCCGGCTGTCGGAGCACCAGGCGAAATCCAGTTCCCTGGTCAACCGCAGCGCGTGATCGTTCATTTGCCAGCCCGCCGCGCCATGCACGGTCGCCGTCGCGCCAAAGATTTTCTGATAGCGGTCAACCGCCTTGTGCATTTGACCTGTCGTCCACTCCCGGTCCGCGCCCGCAGCGCGATCTTGCCAGAGCACATGATCCCAGCAATGAATGCCGGTCTCGAAACCCGCGTCACGAACTGAACGCATCACGTCCCTCGCCCGCCGTCCGATATCCGGCCCCGGCAGCAACGTTCCGTAAAGCAGCGTTTTCAACCCATAATGTTCAAGCACCGAAGTACGTTTCACTTTACCGAGAAATCCCCGGCGGAACACCCGGCGGATCGCCCAGCCGGTATGATCGGGGCCAAGACTGAACAGAAAGGTCGCATCGGTCCGATGGCGCTGGAACAGTTCCACCAGGCGCGGAATGCCTTCCAGCGTCCCGCGCAGGGTATCGACATCAACTTTCAGCGCCAGCAGCGGCATGGTCATCGCTTAATCCACCAAGTCGCCCGCATCTATGATATGCGTTCGATAAGCCTCGAAAATTTTGCGCAATGCTTCATCCATCGTTACCTTGGGCCGCCAATCCAAATCCGCGCAGGTGTTGGCGATCCTGGGCACTCGTTGCTGCACATCCTGATAGCCCTGCCCATAGTAGTCCTGCGCAGTGGTTTCCACGAGCCGCACTTTAGCCGCATTGCCCCGATATTCCGGGTATTCCGCCGCCAAATCCAGCATCCGCGTCGCCAATTCGCGCACTGAGAGATTATTGCGCGGGTTGCCGATATTATAAATCTGGCCGCTGGCCACGCGGTTCGGATTGGCGATAATCTTCATCAACGCATCGATACCGTCATCGATGTAAGTGAACGACCGCCGCTGAGCGCCGCCATCCACCAGTTTAATGGACTCGCCACGGGCGATTTGCCCGAGAAACTGAGTGATGACGCGGGAACTGCCTTCCTTGGGCGTATTGATGGAATCCAGACCCGATCCGATCCAGTTAAAAGGGCGGAACAAGGTGAAATCCAGTCCCTGCTCCATACCGTAGGCCCAAATGACTCGATCCATCATCTGCTTGGCGCAGGCGTAGATCCAGCGCGGCTTGTTAATCGGCCCATAAATCAACGGCGATTGTTCGGGATCGAATTCGTCATCGGCGCACATGCCATACACTTCGGAAGTTGAAGGAAATACGAGCCGTTTTCGATACTTGACGCAGGACCGCACGACCGGCAGATTCGCCTCAAAGTCGAGTTCAAAAACCCGCAACGGTTCGCGCACATAAGTTGCTGGCGTGGCGATGGCCACCAGAGGCAACGCCACATCACACTTCTTGATGTGGTACTCGATCCACTCCCGATTAATAGTGATGTCGCCCTCGAAAAAGTGAAAGCGAGGATGGTCGATCAGATCGCGAACGCGGTCATCCTGCATATCCATGCCGTGAATTCGCCAATCGGTGGCGGCCAGGATACGCTGAGAAAGATGGTGGCCGATGAAGCCGTTGACGCCGAGAATAAGGATGCTTTTCATTGAGGGTGGAGTATTTCGCTAGTTGAAGAAACCTGATCTAATCACCCAGTCGCCAGGGGCCCGGACCAAGCCGGCCGGTCAGTTGCCCAGGGAACGCCGGTTGACCGGCAATGTCCAAAGTTAGAATTTGTAATGCTTCGTCGCCGCATTGCGTAATCAGCCGTCCGCTGATTTCCTCCAACACAAACTTCCTCCCTCTTGGCGGGGAAGGGTGTGGGTGAGAAGGGGAGTTTACCAAAACGCGCGTCCGTAAAATTCGCGCTGGCTGGCCCGCTACGGTTGTAAAAGCCCCTGGATAAGGCGGCGCGACTGCTCGCACCAAATTGTGAATGCGCATCGCCGGCCAGTTCCAGTCAATGCGCCCATCCTCCGGCTTGCGGCCTGGAAAATAGCCGCCCCGGCTAAGGTCTTGGGGAAGGCGCGGGGCTGTACCGCTGACCAGAGCAGGCAAGACATTGTGCAAGGTCATTTCGGCGGCCACCGTGACCTTGTCAAACACCTCGCGGGCGGTGTCATCAGGCAGAATCGGCACGGCAGTCTGGGCGACAATATCGCCGGCGTCCGGCTTGGCGGTCATGTAATGCAGAGTCGCGCCCGTTTCGGTTTCGCCATATAGAACCGCCCAGTTGACTGGCGCGCGACCCCGATATTTCGGCAGCAGCGAACCATGCAGGTTGAGCGCGCCGCGTGGCGCGATCGCCAGCAGTTCCGGGGACAACATGCAGCGATAGTAGAATGAGAATAGGAAATCAGGCGCTAATTCACTAATGTATTGCACGATCTCCGGGTGATTCGGGTTTTCGGGAGTGATGGTTGGGATGCCATAATCGGCGGCGGCTACGCTGACGCAGTCAAACCAGATCTGCTCGTTCGGGTTGTCCTGGTGGGTGAGAACCAGCGCCACATCGATATTTTGAGCTAGCAGCGTCTTAAGGCAACGGACTCCGACATTGTGATAAGCAAAAACCACGGCGCGGGTCATGCGTTTGTTCCTTTATGATAATAGAGACGGCGTTCTTCAGAATTTTCCCATCCAAGGAAATCCATTATGTCCCAACCGCAGGCTATCCAGAAAATCAACGACTATCTTAACCGCTATGTGCCCTTATTTCAGGCGATGCAGGCGCGATTGGATCGCTGCAACGATACCGGGTTAAGCATCGTCGCGCCACTGGAACCCAATATCAACGATAAAGGCATTGCTTTTGGCGGTTCGATGGCCGCGCTGGCCGCGCTGACCGGCTGGGCGCTGACCCGAATCACCCTGGATGAACACGGCGAGGCTTCGGAAATCGTCATTACCGACAGCACCCAGAAATTTCTGCGTCCGGTGCGCAGTGCAATCATCACCGAATGTCTAAGACCCGATGCGCAGACGATCGAACGATTCATTCAAAGCTACCGTCAGCGCGGCAAGGCGCGCTGGACCGTGGAAGTCATCATCCGCGCCGATGGCGAACCCGCAATGACTTTTACCGGACAATATGGCATTTTTCGCTCACCCA
>JAGRHM010000294.1 GCA_020445005.1 Candidatus Competibacteraceae bacterium
AAACCCAATGGATTATCGGCGATGCGACGTGACGTTACCATCGTGACCTCCGCGTGGAAAACTCGTCCAGTCTATCGTCGCCACCTGATAGTTCACCTGGGGGAAAGCCAGCGGCGCCGGTTAATCCAACCACGGTTGGCGTCTTCACAAAGGCAACCGGAATCCCGCTACCGACTGACGAAGCTCTTGCGCCAACTGGTTCAGCTTGCCGATAGCGGAAGCAGTCGCCACGCTGCTCTCAGCAGTTTGACCCGTGATTTCGTTGATGGAAATCATTGCACTCGACACGCGGGAGGCCATCTCCGACACCTGACCAGCGGACTTGGAAATTTCATCAATCAGCTCGGCAAGCTTAGCGGATACTTTTTCGATCTCTTCCAGCGCCTCACCGGCCTTTTCCGCCAGACCAGCGCCGCCGACCACTTCACTGGTGCTCTTCTCCATCGAGATGACCGCTTCGTTGGTATCGGCCTGAATGGTTTTGACCAGGGTTTCAATGCGCTTAGTTGCATTGCTGGAACGCTCGGCAAGCCGCTGCACTTCATCGGCGACCACTGCGAAACCGCGTCCGGCCTCGCCGGCTGCGGAAGCCTGGATCGCCGCATTCAACGCCAGGATATTGGTCTGGTCAGCAATATCATTGATCAGCGCCACGATGTCGCCGATTTCCTGCGAAGATTCGCCGAGTCGCTTAATACGCTTGGAAGTGTCCTGGATATGTTCGCGGATAGCATTCATGCCACTGATGGTGCGGCGCACCCGGTCGCCGCCCTCGTGGGCGATACCCACTGATTTTTCGGCGACTTCAGCGGAGGCAGCGGTCTTCGACGACACTTCATCCATGGATTGCGCCATCTGCATAACCGTAGCGCTGGCGTTTTCGATCTGCCGGGCCTGAATTTCACTGGATTTCGCCAATCGATCAGCAATCGCGCTGGTCTCCTGCACAGCGGCGGCGACCAGCCCCGAGGTGCTGTTAATCGTGGACACCAGGTCACGCAGGGCTTCAATGGCGTAGTTGACTGAATCGGCGATGGCTCCAGTGATATCTTCGGTGACGCTGGCCTGCACGGTCAGATCGCCCTCGGCCAGATTCCCCAACTCGTCAAGCAGTCGCAGGATGGCGTCCTGATTACGGCGATTCTGCTCCTCGGTTTCCTGCTTGCGTTGTTCGGCATCGACAAGCTGTTGGCGGCTTTCGCGATTCTGGACAAACAGCAAGGTAAGTAGCAGGATCAAGGCAATTATGCCAAGGGCATAGGCGATCGGATAACCAAGCGGAATGCCAAACAGAGAGACCTGGCGATCCCTGGCGATTGTTGCTTCCAGAAACCGGGTGGCCGCCTCCGATAGGCCATCACCCTGATTAGCGATCCCTTCGGCTGCATTCTGCACTTTGACCAGTTCCGGGGCTTGCTGGATGATACGATTGGTTTCGGCTTCCAACGTCTTGAACAGATCGGCGAGATCAGCCAGCTTGCTGGCGCTATCCGGAATAGTAACGCGCTCGATGCCCTGCCCGCCTTCGCGCATGCCACGCAGAATCCGCCCAAACAAGTTGACGTTACGGCTGAAACGGTCAGCCGCGGTAGCGGCGCCAAGGCCGCCCTCGCTCAACATTCGCTTAAGGTCAATAACAATTTGCTCACCCAATTGCAGTTGCTTGGTAGCCTGATAAACCTGACGAGGATCAGCCCGATTGCTGGCCAGGCTCTTGGCAATCTCATCAGACAGGGTGTTCATCTGAGTCAGCGAGCTTTCCAGCAACGGAACAAAATTGTTGACCGACACCACCGGTTCGCGTCCAGCTAGAATGATATCGATTTCATCGCGGATGGGTTTCCAGCGATTGGCCAGTTCATCAAGCTCTGGTTGCTCCCCCTCCGGCGCTGGCGACAATCCCAAAGCGCCACTGCCTTTTTGCTGACCATTCAGAATCAGCTCGAAACGGTCGCGGTTGTCCTTGAGCCCGACAAACCCACTGTCCTTGCCCCGCGCCGCCTCGAGCGTCTTAGTCACGATGGCGCGCGATAGCAACCGTTGCTCGCTGGCCAGGCTGACCTGGGTTTCGTTCTGTTCGCTTTGTCCCGCCAACAGGATGAAAATAAAGCCCATCAGCATGATGGACAGCACCAACGCGCCCAGCAATGACAGATAGGTAATGGAAAAGCCCTTTAACGCCGAATGATCTCGCGAGTCACGCATTGTTATTTCTCATCAAAAGATCCTATGACCCCCGCCCATACCTCCGACGGGGAAACTCCCCAAAAATATTAATTGGCGGCATTCAGAAATCGTGGGTCCGCCAGCAATTTGCCAGTATTGAAAGCCAACCAGTGCTGATTGTCGTTCAGGAACACCTCGATGACATAAGGCCGCAAATTTGTCTCGATCGCCTCCAGCGAAGGCATACGATGCTGCGGTCCGAAGTGGCGCATACCAATGATCTCATCGACCAGCAGACCGTAATCCCACTCGCCTGCCCGCACCACGACAATTTGACTGCCGGGGAGGCGCGGGGTCGGGCGTTCAATCAGAAGATCACGCAAATCTGAAACGGAAATCACCTTGCCACGCAGGTTGGCGATCCCTAACAGCCAGCGCTGGACGCCAGGCACTCGGGTAATGTTACGAGGCACGGGGATAATTTCAGCGACATCATCCATGGAGAATAGTAGGTTCCA
>JAGRHM010000295.1 GCA_020445005.1 Candidatus Competibacteraceae bacterium
ACATGGTCACCATGCCGTACTTGCCCCCACGCCGGCGCATCCCATGCGCCAGCGTCGCCACGCGGATCGCCCCGGTCGCACCCAACGGGTGACCGAGCGCGATCGCGCCGCCCAGTGGATTCACTTTCGCCGGATCGAGATTCAGCTCACGGATCACCGCCAGACTTTGCGCGGCAAACGCTTCGTTTAACTCGATCCAGTCCAAATTCTCCTGACGCAATCCCGCCAGTTCCAGCGCCTTGGGAATCGCCGCGATGGGCCCAATGCCCATGATCTGTGGCGGCACTCCGGCGACCGCGTAACTGATAAAGCGAGCCAGCGGCTTCAAATTCAACTGCTTGACCATCCGTTCGCTCATCACCAGCACTGCCGCCGCTCCATCGCTCATCTGCGAACTGTTGCCAGCGGTCACGCTGCCTTTCGCGGCAAATACCGGTTTGAGTTTAGCTAACGCTTCCAGCGTACTGTCGGGGCGCGGGCCTTCATCATTCTCGATCACCCGCTCGCGCACCTTGACCTGAACCGTCTGCACATGCGGCGAGCGATCCAAGACGGTATAGGGCAGAATTTCCTGACGGAACTCGCTATTGGCGATAGCAGCAGACGCCCGGCGGTGACTTTCCACGGCAAAGGCGTCCTGATCTTCCCGCGACACTTTCCACGCCTGCGCCACCCTCTCGGCGGTCAACCCCATGCCGTAGGCAATGCCGACATTCTCGTCGGTGGCGAACACTGCCGGATTGAGGGCAATCTTGTTGCCGCCCATCGGAATCATGCTCATGGTTTCCGTGCCGGCCGCCAGCATCACATCCGCTTCACCCAAACGGATGCGATCAGCGGCCTGCGCCACCGCCTGCACCCCGGAAGCGCAGAAGCGATTAATGGTCATGCCCGGCACACTGTCCGGCAGTCCAGCCAGCAGCAGACCGATGCGAGCGACATTCATACCCTGTTCGCCTTCCGGCATGGCGCAACCCACAATGACATCGCCAATCTGTTTCGGGTCGACCTCTGGGCACTGGGCCACGACCCCACGCAGGACATGGGCCAGCAGGTCGTCCGGGCGGGTGTTGCGAAAAACGCCGCGCGCTTTGCCTACCGGGGTACGGACCGCGGCAACAATGTAAGCATCCTGAATTTGTTTGCTCATGCTATTTCTCCTGGCCATCAGTTACGCAAGGGCTTGCCGGTGCGGAGCATGTGCTCGATCCGGGCATGAGTCGGCGGAGCCTTGGCCAGCGCCACGAAGTTGCGGCGCTCCAGTCCCAGCAACCAGCTTTCATCGACCAGCGTGTTGGGATCGAGGTCACCACCGCACAGTGCTTCCGCAATGTCCATGCCCAGCCGGTAGTCGTGGGCGGAAATGAAACCGCCGTCGCGCAGGTTGACCAGCGCCATCTGGCAGGCGGCAATGCCGGTGCGGCCAGCCACGCGAATCGGGCGCGGTTGCGGCGGCCGGTAACCGGCTTCCGCGAGCGCCCGCACCTGGGCCTTGGCGACGTGCAGCAGTTCGTGGGGATTGAAAATGATGATGTCGGACGGCTTGAGATAGCCGAGTTGCTTGGCCTCCTCGGCGCTACGCGAGACCTTGGCCATGGCCATGGCTTCAAAGTACGGCCGCAGGAACGGCAGCAGGTCGCTGCCCTTGGCCTCAGTCATGGCGCGCAGGGCGAACTCCTTGCAGCCGCCGCCCGCTGGGATCAGGCCCACGCCGACCTCGACCAGACCGATATAGCTTTCCAGCGCCGCCACCACCCGGTCGCAGTGCATTAAAAACTCGCAGCCGCCGCCCAGCGCCAGGCCCTGCGCCGCCGCGACCACAGGAATCGCGGAATAACGCAAGGCGGCCGTAGTTTGCTGGAATTGCGCGACGATGCGCTCGAAGGCGTCGAAATCGCCAGCCAGCGCCACCGGCACCGCCTCGGCCAGATTCGCCCCCGCGCTGAACGGCGCGCTGGTCTGCCATAGCACCAGGCCGCTGAACCGCTGCTCGGCGATCCTCAAGGCTTCCTGTACCCCGGACAACACATCGTTGCCGATGACATGCATCTTGGTCTTGAAACTGACGATGCCAATATCATCGCCGGTGGTCCACAACCGCACGCCGGGATTCTCGAACACCGTTTCGCCGTAGTGATGCGGCGCTTCGCCTAACACCTGCTCAGGATAGAGTTGACGCTGGTAAACCGGTAGCGTGGAGCGCGGTTTGTAGGCATCTTCCGCTGCGGAGTAGGAGCCTTCCGGGCGATGCACACCATCGACTTGGCGCACCCAGGCCGGCAGCGGCGTTTTGGTCATGGTCTTGCCAGTGGCGATGTCGTCCTCGATCCAGGCGGCCACCTGCTTCCAGCCAGCGACTTGCCAGATTTCAAACGGCCCCATGCTCCAGCCAAAGCCCCAGCGGATAGCGAAATCAACATCGCGCGCGTTGTCAGCGATTTCCGCCAGCAGCACGGCGGCGTAATGGAAGACATCGCGATGAATGGCCCACAGGAATTGCGCCTGGGGATGGTCGCTGGCGCGCAAGGCGGCGAATTTTTCCGCTGGGTTCTTGATCTTGAGAATGGCCTGCACGGCTTCATCCGGTTTGGCGCCGGCGTCCCGATAATCCCCGGTCGCTGGGTCCAGCACCTGTTTGCCCTTGTTGGCGTAAATGCCGGTTTTGGTCTTTTGCCCCAATGCGCCTTTTTCAATCAGCGCCTTCAGCCAGTCCGGCGCAGTGAAATATGACCGCCACGGATCGTGTTGCAGCGCCAGCGCCGAACCCTGGATGACATGGCCCATAGTGTCCAGGCCCACCAGATCAGCGGTGCGATAAGTCGCGCTCTTGGGTCGGCCAATCGCCGGACCGGTCAGCGCATCGACCAGATCGAGACTCAAGCCAAACGCCTGGGTATGATGCATCGCCGCCGCCATGGAAAAGACGCCGATGCGGTTGGCCACAAAGTTCGGCGTGTCCTTGGCGCGGACGACGCCCTTGCCTAGGGTCATCACCAGGAACGTTTCGAGCTGATCCAGAATCGCCGAATCGGTGGCAGCACAGGGAATCAGCTCGGCTAGGGCCATGTAGCGCGGCGGGTTAAAGAAATGGATGCCGCAAAAGCGCGAGCGCACATTCTCCGGCACCGATTCCGCCAGCAGATTCAGGCGCAGACCGGAGGTATTAGTGGCCAGAATCGCCCGGCTATTCAGATAGGGCGTGATGCGCTGGTAAAGATCGGCCTTCCAGTCCGGGCGCTCGGCGATCGCTTCAATCAGCAGGTCACAGCTTCGCAATTCCTCCAGATGCTGATCGTAGTTGGCCGGTTGAATCAGCGCCGCCCGCTCCTTGACGGCGAAGGGCGCCGGATTCATTTTAGTCAGATTGACGATGGCTTTGGTCACAATCCCATTGGGATCGCCGTCCCTGGCCGGCAGGTCGAACAACACCACCGGCACATCGGCGTTGGCCAGATGAGCGGCGATCTGTGCGCCCATCACGCCTGCGCCCAAAACCGCCACCCGGCGGATCGATGCTGCGTTAGTCATTGGTAAAAGTCCTCTTTCAGGCTGTGGAAACGCCTTCTTGCCCATAAGCTTCTCATTCCCGAAGCAAAGGGGGCAAATAGTGAAGCCAAAAATAAAGCCGGGGATGCGCCCCGGCTTTCTCGATTTGGCTAATCCTCTCCCTACAGTCCCCATATCTGAATGGAGTAGCGGCCACAGGATTCGCGGCGCTGGAAGATTTTTTCTTCCCAGACAATGCCGGGCCGCCGGTCGAAAATCAGCAGATGACCGTCAACCGTTCCCACTTGGTCGAGATAAGCGGCGGTCTGTTCCAAACCTTCTTGCAGGGTGGCGTCGAGTGATTTGTGCAACAGCTTCAATTCAAGCACGACCCGCTGCATCGGGCCGAGAAAGCCTTGTGTTTCATTCAGCGGCTGTTGCAGCAACAAATCGGTGCGCCGCCGCCCCAACCCGTACTCCCGGTCAATCCGCCCGCCACCGTTGACGATCCATTGCAAAAAGGCTTGCAGCAGAGTTGTGGCCCAGCTTCTTTATATTGGAAACGCTCGACCCAATGTTCGGCATGTTCCCGGAAAAATTGCTGGAATGTCCAAGTCTAGAACACTACCTTCTTCTCATACCATGGCTTACTGAGCCGCTACCGTCAATACTCCAGCCACCCATAGCAAAAATGCATTCGCCACCAGTGTCACCATTTGTTTCTCCAAACTCGACAAAATGCATGACATCGTTATCGGCCTGTTTATCAACCGATATGAATTTGGGATTTTAGTATAAGTCCATGTTTGGAACACCACCTGCTGATCTTGGCCCAAAACCCCACATTCCACAGAAACCTTCAGAGAACTATTAAGAGGCCATCGAAAAATGGTCCTGTTTCTATGCCAGGACCATAATTAACATTGAAATGAGCCAGTACCAATTTTAGTTGTGGTCTGAAAATTCCTTGAGCCAGCACACCATAGGCTTGGGAGACTCGACGGTCTCGCCCAGTTCTTTCCAGGAAAATTCGGTGCGTAGCCCCGGTTGCCGGGTATAGCCCCGTTTGCGCCAGAAGGCGTCGAGGGGGATATAATCGGGCGGACGGCGCGGATCATCCGCCGGGCGCTCGACCGCGCAAAAGGTTAGCCAGCGCAGCGGGCCGAACGCGCTGTTGGAAGATGCGGCCAGCGCCCTGGCGTGTTGCTCGCGCTCGGTGAAAAAGCGCACGCCAACGCCGTGACCGCGATAGTCCGGTAACAGCACCGACTCACCTAGGTAGAAAACCTGCGCTGGGTCATAGCCGTGAGCAAGGAAGGGCGCCTTGAATGGATCGGTTTCCTCAGTCAGCGGCAAGGCGGTGGATGCGCCGATAACGCGCTCGCCGTCCAGCGCCAGGACGACGACGCTGCCATGCGCCTGACTGTAGGTACGCAGATACCTGGCTTCATAGTCCAGATCGCCATCGTAAAGGTAAGGATAATCCCGGAAAACAGTGATGCGCAGACGGGCTACCTCTGGGATGAAGCGGTCCAGATCGGCGCCGGTGACGCAGGCGATGCGAATTTCATCATTCATCTGTCTTTTCCAAGAAATAACTCGGCTTTAAGGCCGGAGAGTGAATCGGGTAAGGACAAGTGCTTGTCTTCAAGACAAGGTAGATGATGCAATGCAAGATGTCGGTTCCCCCATCGGCAGATGCACTGTCAACTGATCGAACGGAATCGCCCAGCCGTACTGATTACAGGCGCTGACCGTGGCGCGTTGCAGAAAGCGGCGAATCGGCCAGTAGTCGCCAGCGCCGGCCCCGCTGAATACTGCCACAATCAACAGATTCAGCGAGGAACTGGCGGCTTCGTTGAATTCCACCAACAGGTTCGTCAAGTGCGGACGGAACGACTGTTCCTCCAGTTGCGCTTCCAGATAGGCCCGCAGCGTGGGGACGATATGGCTGAGAATTTCGCCCTGATGCTGATAATCCAGGCCAAAAACGACGGGTACGGCAAATCCGTCGCGTGACAAATTACGCGGGTTCTTGCCCAGATAGTCGGCAATCGCAAAAGTCTTGATCGAGCCGACCACCTGAAGCTGCACGATTTCCGGGGTTTGCAACAACACCTTGCCGTAAATATCCCCGTCCAGGATGACAATATCGTTTTCTTGACTGGGGAACCAGGGTTCTTCCGGAGCGTAGGAACGCGATTGTAAATCGGCCATCTTGTCCAGCGGCAACCGTAGGCTGCCGCCGCGCAGCAGCGGATTCTGCAAAGTCGAGTACAGGTTGAGTCCGGTAATTTTCCAGGGTGCTCCATTGTAAATAACCCGCTCGCCCTCGCGAACGCTCCCCATGTCCAGCAAGGTGCGGATTTCCCGCATATAGCGCGGCAACGATTGCCGCAGTCCCCATAACAGGCCAATCACCATCAGAACCAACAGTCCCAACAGCAGCCAGTCAGCCTGCACATACAAAATCAGCGTCGTGACAAACAGGGCCAGAGCCAGGGTCAGCACCCGGAAAGACCAGGCGATCACCCGCCCCATCCGATGGGGTCCAGGCTCACGGCCCCGGCGCGTCAAATTTCCGACCAGATGACCGAATCCTCCCAGGATTAAATAGGTGAGTATGAAACCACCCAGCGCCAGCGCCAGATTCAACCCTCGACCGTGGGCAAACTCCTCAAGGGT
>JAGRHM010000296.1 GCA_020445005.1 Candidatus Competibacteraceae bacterium
TGCCTGGCGCGGCGACGCATCGGGGACGCCATCCGGTCGCCGGCGGCCTATCTGGTCTGCAACTTCACGCCGCCAGTAGGTGATGATCCAGCATTGCTGACTCACAACGAAGTACTGACGATGTTCCACGAATTTGGCCATGGCCTGCATCATCTGCTGACCAAGGTCAACTACTTGTCGGTGGCCGGCATTCACTGCGTGGAATGGGATGCCGTGGAACTGCCGAGTCAGTTTCTGGAGAACTGGTGCTGGGCGCGTGAGGCCCTCGACGAATTAGCCGGCCACTACCAGACGGGCGAACGATTGCCCGAGCATCTTTATCAACGCATGCTGGCCGCCAAGCACTTTCAGGCCGGTATACTGATGGTTCGGCAGTTGGAATTCGGCTTGTTCGATTTCCGCCTGCACCGTGAATATGCACCGGAGCGCGGCGGACGGGTGCTGGAAATCCTGAACGAGACGCGCCGCCAGGTCGCGGTGATCATTCCACCCGTCTGGAACCGCTTTCCTAATGCCTTCACCCATATCTTCTCCGGAGGTTATGCGGCAGGCTATTACAGCTATAAATGGGCGGAAGTGCTGTCGGCGGACGCCTTCAGCGCCTTTGAGGAACAGGGTGTTTTTGATGCCGCAACCGGCGCGCGTTTCCGGGAGAGTATTCTGGAGGTGGGCGGCTCGCGGCCAGCCCTGACCAGTTTTGTCGAGTTCCGAGGGCGGGAGCCGTGGATCGAGCCGTTATTGCGACTGAGCGGAATCGTCGCCTGAAGCCGGGTCTTCCTGATAAACCTCGACCCGGTTGCGGCCGTTATTTTTGGCGACATAGAGCGCCCGGTCGGCGACTTTGAAAAGTTCGCTGACGTTTAAGCGACCGTCGACAAGTACGCAACCGCCGATGCTGACCGTGAACCGCAACATGCCGCCATTCGCCAGCGGTAGCGCCGTTTGCCCAATCGCGCTCCGTAGCCGCTCAGCGATTTCATGCGTGGCTGGAAAACCGGTTTGCGGCAACAGAATGGCGAATTCTTCGCCGCCAATGCGCCCGATGACGTCCACCTCGCGGAGCTGAGTACGGCACAACCGACTGATGATTCGCAAGACTTCATCGCCAACCGCATGGCCATGGGTGTCGTTGATCGTTTTAAAATGATCCGCATCCAGGATCAACAGACCGATGGCTAATCGGTAACGGCTGGCGCGACGCAGCTCCTGTTCGCATAATTCAAGAAAATGCCGGCGGTTATACAAGTTCGTCAAGCTGTCGGTAATCGCGAGATGCCGCAATTCCTCCAGCATCCGCTTACGTTCGGTAATGTCGGACAGGGTGCCTTCCACCCGGGTGTTGATATGCCGGGCATCGGGCGGATGCACCTGCGCGTTGATTTCCACCCAGAGCATTTGCCCATCCTGGCAAAACATCCGCGTCTGTAAACGTTTGACTGTGCCATACTCCGCCAGGGTGCTGAATAAGCGTTCCTTATCATGGTTGTCCACAAAAGGCCATTGCTCGCCGCCCTGGTGCGCCTGCAGGAATCCTTCCGGCGTTGTGTAGCCTAAAATATGCGCCATGGCGGGATTAACGCACAATAATCGGCCGTGTAACTGGGCGATGAAAATTCCCTCGGTTGCATTCTCGAACAGTGATCGGTATTTATTTTCGCTTTGCCGGAGTCGTTTATTGAGACGATTGAGTTCTTCCTGCATCCGGTCGCTGACCCGGATCAGGTAACGAACATGGCGCAGCAACCGTGCGTACTGCTGGGTCAATTCAGTAAACGGTGCGGTGCAGGGTCCCAGCGCTTCGTTGTGCAATATCGCTTGCGCCGCTTCCAGCACCCGTTCTTCGTTCTCCAGCAGGTTTGCTTCCGAACTCCCGGCATTCACGATAAGTTCCCAGTTTGCCCTACCATATTGAACATCACGGCCTCTAGCTCTTCGCTTAAATCCTGGCCACATTCCAGGATGGCTTCATTGTCAGGATCGTAATGCCAGTTGACGGTAACCGATGCTCCGCTCTGTGCGGCTTGCTCCAGCAAATCGAGAAAATTCAGCATGACCTTGGTGCTGCTGCTATTCAGGTAAAGGATTTGCAAATCGACCTGCACCGCTGCGCCTGAAGCAAGACCTGCCAGAAATTCTTTCAGCCAGGCGAACACCGGGGCATAGAATGCGGCGGCGTTTTCGGGATAAGACTCTCCCTTTATCGACAAGCGGCCGGTTTCAGCATCAAATTCGAGGGCCGGCGAAGACCGGGTTGCTTCAATGATCAGTTTGTCCATTTAGATCATAACCCTCAAGGTAAAGAACACCCATTCATCAACGGTAGTCAATGCATACTGTAATGGCGCGGCCGCCTTGCGCGCCATTTGAATGAGGCCAAGACCGCCGCTGCCCCATTCATTCAGCGGTTGGCGCAGTTTTTCCTTGTGCAGCGCCTTCAATCCCATTTTATCCAGGGCGCGCAACTGCTCCAGCCGGGCAGTCAGCGGCGCGACATCCTGCGGTGCCAACAGATTGCCTGAACTGATGACATAACGCTCGCCGTCGCGGGCAATAATGACAATACCTGAATTGATGATCCGCGCGCCGTGCGGCTCCGATTCCCAGCGGCGCAGGTAATTACCCACATTTTGCGCTTGTTCGACATACACGGCGAAGACATCCATCATTGCCGTGCGGCTTAGTTGAGCGTTTTCCAAGTAGTGGCGCACAGCATTGCCGAATTCTTCGACAATGCTGTGCGAAAATGGCCCGCTGAGAATCATCAGGATACCCCGCTCACTGAGGTCGTCCCGCAACCGAACCAGGTCGAAGTCTTTCATCAACGACTG
>JAGRHM010000297.1 GCA_020445005.1 Candidatus Competibacteraceae bacterium
CGCTGGGCGATGTGGATGGCGATGGCGATCTCGATCTCGTCGCGGGTAACAATACCAGCCAGGCGAACCGGGTGTGGCTCAACAACGGCTTGGGAACATTCAGCGACTCCGGACAGACTTTGGGTGCTTTTGTTACTCTCAGCGTGGCGCTGGACGACGTGGATGGGGATGGCGACCTTGATCTCATCGAAGGCAACAGCGGCAGCGCCAACCGGGTGTGGTTCAACAACGGTCTTGGAACGTTCAGTGACTCCGGACAGACTCTGGGCAATCACGACACACACAGCGTGGCGTTGGGCGACGTGGACCGCGATGGCGACCTCGACCTCGTCGAGGGCAATTATCAACAGGCGAATCAGGTGTGGCTGAATAATGGTCTGGGAACATTCAATGACTCTGGCCAGACCCTGGGCAACTACTGGACCCAGGGTCTGGCGCTCGGTGATGTGGATGGCGACGGCGATCTGGACTTGGTCGAAGGGAACGAGGGACAAGCCAACCGGGTATGGTTGAATCCAAAGACTAGCCAGACGATTAGCGCGATCACTTTCAACCCCACTGCTTTAAGCGTGGGTGGCGCGACCACAGCCAGCGCTACAGCGACCTCTGGCCTGCCTGTCACCTTCAGCAGCCAGACCACCAGCACTTGCACGGTCAGCGGGATCACCGGCAGCACCGTCACCGGCGTTACTGAAGGAACCTGCACCATCGCCGCCAATCAAGCTGGCAACGCGACCTACAATCCAGCCCCACAGGTGACGCAAAATCTCGCGGTTAACAAGATTAATCAGACCATCGGCGCGATTACCTTTAGCCCTACCACCCTGACCATCGGCGGTACCACTACGGCCAGCGCTACCGCCACTTCCAACCTGCCGGTGACCTTCAGCAGCCAAACGACAGGCATTTGCACCGTGAACGGCAGCATCGTCACCGCCGTTACTGAAGGAACCTGCATCGTGGCCGCCGATCAGGCTGGCAACGCGACGTATAACGCTGCCGCCCAGGTTACCCAGAGTATTGGCGTGGGCAAGATCGGCCAGACCATTAGCACAATCACTTTCAATCCCACCACGCTGATCGTTAATGGCCTGACCACCGTTAGCGCTACGGCGACCTCCGGGTTACCGGTGACCTTTACTAGCCAGACCACGGGAGTTTGCACGGTCGCCGGTAGCGCCGTCACCGGCGTTACTGAGGGAACCTGTATCGTCGCCGCCGATCAGGCTGGCGACGCGACGTATAACGCTGCCGCCCAGGTTACCCAGAGCATTGGCGTGGGCAAGATTGTCTACACGGTTACCCCAGTCGCTGGCACTGGTGGCGTCTTGCAACCCGCCACCCCGCAAACAGTCAGCGATGGCTCCGTAGCCACCTTCACCGTCACCCCGAACAGCGGCTACCAAACCGGCGCTGTCACTGGTTGCAATGGCACCTTGATTGGCAATCGCTACACCACTGGCGCAATCACTGGCGACTGCACGATCAGCGCGACGTTTCACCTGATCGTCTCGCCGCCGCCCCCACCGGCCGCCCCCTCCCGGCTGCTCAATTTGTCCAGTCGCGGCTGGGTTGGCCCGGGCGATGCCTTGGTGATCGACGGCTTCATTCTCGGCGGCGGCGACGCCGCCCGTCCGGTCATCGTGCGCGCCCTCGGTCCCACTTTAGCCAATGCCGGTCTGCCCACCCCGCTGGCCAACCCGCGCCTGCGCGTCACCACGGTCACCGGCGAACCCATCGCCGACAACGATGATTGGATGCAGGCCCCCAATGCTGCTGCCCTGGAGGCGCGCGGTTACGCTCCGCCCGACCCCCACGAAGCGGCCCTGCTCCTAACTTTGAAGCCCAATGTTCCTTACACTGTCCTGGTCGATGGGGTGGACTACACCACGGGCACGGCCTTGGTCGAAATCCTCGACCCGGAGGCTGGCATTCCCACCCCGCGCCTGGTCAACCTCTCAGCGCGCGGTTGGGTCGGAATCAATGACGACCTGCTCATCGGCGGATTGATCCTTGGCGGCGGCGCAGCCCCGCGCCAAATCCTGGTGCGCGTCCTCGGCCCCACCTTGGCGGAAGCGCAACTGGCCGACACCTTGGCCAACCCGCAGATTACTCTGACCACCTTGGACGGGCGGGTGCTGGCCGAGAACGATGACTGGAATCAGAGCGCCCAGGCGGCGGCGATTGCTGCTACGGGTCTGGCTCCGCCCGATCCTCGCGAACCAGCGTTGCTGCTCACCCTCGACCCGAACACGCCCTACACCGTGCTGGTGCGCGGCGTGGATGGAACTACCGGCTTAGTGTTGCTGGAAATCCTGGAATTACCCTGAATATAGGGAATCCCTTTTCACCCTCGTCCCTCTCTCTTACTAGGAGAGGGGAATTCAGGCGTGTCTTCAATTAGGAAGTGAAATGGACATGCCGTATTCCGCTTTCCACAACCGGTACAGTCTTCATCATCTTGTTATATGGGTTGGCAACTTCCCGCACGAGGCCACAGACCTCCATCGGTTTACCGGACATTCCCTCGGGTATCGCAAGCCGTGCTTCTGGGTGGGACGCATACCCTAGCACTTGCGCCTTAATACCGGCCGCCATCAGATAAAAGGCGTATTCCAAATCACCGTGAAAACACCGGGAATTGGCGACGCTACGGGCGATGACGACATTGCCTTCGCGCGTCGCGCTGACCGCTAGGAGCGGTTGACCGAGTGGAGACAATGATGCTGTGTTAACAGGCGAACATCCGTTGTTTACCCGGTTTGCATCCTGGAATGCAAAGATCTCTTTAATGATTTTGGCAGGGCGATATAGTTCGCCGCGACAAACGAATGCAATACGGGTTTTTTCATAGTAGACCGGGTCGCGCAGAAATAACCTGATTAAATGGATACACTCTTCCGAGGTAGTGAATTGAGGTAGATCGTTGCCAAAGATCAAGGAAGCCGGTGGGTTTTTTTCGCTAACACACAAGGCTCCACAAAAAGCGGCTTCCAAAATTCGTCCCTTAAACTGGTAATAGGCAGCGCCACTAATATTAGAAGATTCAGAAAAGTTTAATACGATTTTTGAGCGGCGAAGGTATTCGCATAGTTCAGGGATGGATAAGGATCTCTTTTGATCTCCAACATAAGTGACGGAGAATCCAGCCGCCTCTATCCTATAAAGATAATCACTTCTTCCTCCTTTATGGAGTTCACCATAAAACAGTATATCAATGTCTCGATAATTGTTTTTATAAAAATACCATTTTTCATGCCCCTCAAGCGGAAGGAAAACTGCTGGCATATTGAGCTCTTGGTATTTTATCGCGCTTAAGGGGCAAGCGGTAAGTATCAACTCAAAAGGAGCGCTTTTGAGAAAATGCAAATTTTCATTTCGGAAAACAACATCATCGAATAGCAAAGGATAAATTTTTCGGCATTGAATTTTCTTATAAAGATCGATAAATTCGCGGTGAAGTTTGGTATATTGTTTGTGTAGTCTTTCCACTCCCAGAAAAATAACCGAAATTTCTTCCCGAGCTACCACGTCATTAATAAAAAAGGATAAATGATGAATGCCGTCTAGTTTGTTCGCTAATTCAGTCAAATAAAAGACCTGGCGAATATCAAAAGTCTCGCTCAGAGAAGAGAGTAAATGATCCTCCCACAGCGGCTTGATCGACAAACACACCAAAGCTTTTGCCTTTCCTTTGGCAGGAATCCCTACATAACGGCTTTCCATATTCCAATGTCTGGACTCGGTAACGGATTCCTCGTCCAGCTTAACGCCAAGCTGAGCCAATTTTTCCTCGGTCAGCGAGGCTCTCATCAAGGACGCCATCAGATGCTCCATCGGACGCGCTCTAGCGAATGCGGCCAGGGCGCTTTCAGCGCGCTCACTGAAGTGGCCTTGGGACAAACTGATGATGGCGTCATTAACAATATTGCTGGAATACTCTATGTAGGCGTCCAGATCGCATGAGTAATGACAGCGTTCGCTTAACAACAGCGAAGCGTTGTTCAAATGATAGTGAAAACGGCTATTTGATGGGTATAACCAACCCACATGTTGCCGTAAATTCAGCGCAATTCGAGTGCGAGATAGTAATTGCTCTCGATGAAAGTGCGCAGTCATGGCCGTCGCTGCATGAACCCGGTATCCCCGGCTTTCCAAATCCGCAAGGATTTGCCGTCGATAAGGCGTCAGGCTACCGGTGAACAGAAAGTCGATATCGCGTTCGGCATCTGGACGCATAGCGACGCGACGAAAAGCCTTGAGATATCCATGCGGCAAATACTCGACGCGACAGCCGGGCAGGGCCTCTTGATACACGGGAACCTGATGTTCGGAAAGGTGCCAAATAGCAAGAGCAGATCTACTCAGGCGCAGGAAGTTATGGCAGCGTTTCACCCAATAAGCTGAATTGTCATAGTGTATGTCTTTGGTTAAATCCGACGCAGATCTTCTGAAATCGTTAAAGGTGCTACCGGTCAGAAACTCGGTAGCGACAATAATGAAATCCGTTCCTTGATCGGCAAGTTGCAATACTTTTTCGGTAAACTGATCATTAAAATTCTCCAGCATAATATTCAGATAGCCAGGCGTTAATTCCCGTTCAATATCTGCCCGATAACCTGCGCCTTGCAGGCCCCAGAGCATCATGAGCAAGGTATCGGCTATATGAATGCCCGTGTCATGATTTTCATAGACGATCTTAATCGCTTGCATCGAACTGATTACCGGTTGAGCAAATTTTTTATACTAGCCCAATTTATACATTGCTATAGCTATACTTGCGAATCATCGTATACCCTTTGATCAACTCCTGAATACCGTCATTCAGAGAGTAAGCCGGATGAAAACCGGTCATCTCAACTTTAGCGTTTGAAACGATATAATTGCGCTGATCAGGATCCTGTCCAATTGGCGCTTCTAGAAAAACAAAGTCGGGTATATAACATTGGATACGTTGACAAAGCCCCAGCTTGGACAAATTGACGTTGGACAGTCCAACATTATAGATCTGTCCGCGCATCGCTTCGAACCGCTCCAACCCGTGCAAAAAAACCCGGGTTACATCGCGCACATGCAGATAATTACGTTTAAAGTGCGCCTCGAACAGCACCAGGGCGCGGTCGGTGACCGCCCGATAGGTAAAGTCGTTCACCAGCAGATCCATCCGCATGCGCGGTGACATGCCAAAGACCGTCGCTAAGCGAAAGCTGATCGCGTTTTCATGTTGCAGCAACCGCTGCTCAATCTCCACCTTTTCCCGGGCGTACTGGGAAATCGGGCGTAACGGCGATTCCTCAGTGCAATCATGCTGTTCATCGCCGGTTCCATAAGCGCTGTTCGTCGTAGGCATCAACACCCGTTGCTGGGGCGACAGCCGATCAAGCATCATTCCAATGGCGTCAACATTTACCGAGCGCGCGCCAACCGGGTCCCGAGCGCACGCCGGTGCGCCGACAATCGCCGCCAGAGGGATCACGACATCGGCCATAGCCAGTAACGGGCGCAACGTCGATTCCGCACGGATATCGCCGTTGACCACAGTAAAAGCGGGATGCGTACAGACCGCGGCCAGACTGTTTTGACGATAGAGAAAATTATCCAGCACCAGTACGCGGTGCCCCTGCCCCAACAGTTCCGGAACCAGAATGGAACCCAGATAACCAGCGCCGCCGGTGACGAGAATAGTGTCGCTCATGGACTGAATATTCCTCCAATAGGACCTGGATACGTCTGAGTAGCTTGTATCGTCCAGGGACGTTGAGGTAACAGTTCCCTGGCCCGCCGGTAATCTTCCGGAATCCCGATGTCAATGAAGAAAGCATCGGTGCGAAAGGCGAACACCATTCGCCCCGCCGCCAGCCAGCCCGGAATCAATTCCTGTTCCAGGGAACTCGGATGCAGCGGTTCACTAGCCAAATGACGTTCCAGCAAATACACTCCCCCGTTAATCCAGCCTTTTCCCGCTGCGCCATTTGCGTTGAACTGGACAATGCAACCGGTAGAGTCCAGAGCTAGGGCGCCAAAGCGCGCGTTATTCAACTGGCAACGACAGGCCAGCGTCAGGTCGGCGCAGTGCTTGCGGTGAGCGGCCCGCATAGCGCAGGCGTCGACGGCAAACAGGGTGTCGCCGTTGATGACCCAGACCGGATCCTCACTCCGGTCCAGCCGTTGCAGGGCTTGGAGCAAGGCTCCGCCCGTGCCTAGCGGCGTTGATTCTACCGCATAGTCGATCCGTGCACCCCGATAGTCGTTACCTAGTTGCTCAGCAATCATTTGCCAGCGATAGCCCACAGCTAGGATGAAGCGACAAATACCCTGCTCGATCCAGAAATCCAGCAAGTGGGTCAGGAAGGGTCGCCCGGCAATGTTCGCCAAGGGTTTGGGTCGATCCGCAACCAGCGGACGCAGGCGCCGACCCTGACCTCCCGCCAACACGACTGCGGTTTGGACGTCCATCAACGCCTGCTATGGCCCGGTCAGCAGGCCATTGGCGATATCGTCGCAAACCAGCGCGCGACAAGCGGGCTCCACTGCACGGAACAGCGACTCGGCGTCAGTAGTCGGGCTTGTAGCCAAGGTTTGTACAATCGCGTTAATTCGCTGGCATCCCGTTTCGGCGCATTCGAGCACCTCAAGCACCATAGCATCCTCGGTAAAGGTAGAGCGTTCTACATAAGTCCATTGTTTTCCAGGGAAGCTCTTGAAGTTGAAGGCGCTGGCGTCGATGTTCGATTTGTTGAAACAGAAACCGGCGAGCACTGGATCCTGCATGGGCGCTACCTGTTCACGACGCAGGTAGTAATCCAGTTCATCCTGGAAGGCGCTGCGCGGACGCGCCGTATGCCAAGCGTCGAGATCGTAGCCAAGCGCTGCCGCTATGTCGACCAGTCCCAGGGCACGTGCCATGTCGATGTGCGTGGCGTGCAGATGATTCAGCCAGTCGCCGAGAATACCATGATCTTTACGGTAGTTATGTTTATGATACATCAACAGGTTGCGGTGATCCATAGGGGTCCAGATGGCGTGGGCTTCCTCCGCGCCGATGTCCAGGCCAAGCTGGCGTCCCACCCACTGCACGCTGCCGATCGGATCGGCAATGATTGCTTCCCAGCGCCATTCAGCGTAGCGGTCACGGCAGTCCAGATATTCACGCCAGTATTTGAGCTGATGAAGCATCAGTCCTTGGCAAACTCTCAGGTCAGTGAGCTTATTAAGCGCCATCTCGCGCCGCAGGACGTTCTCGTCAGCTTCGGGACCAAAGCGCTGGAGGTACTCGCTGGTCAGGGCATTAAATGAATGAACAGCGGAATTGAACATATCCAAAGGATGACGAATCGTGGCGAAGCGTATGCATTCGGCGTAGTCTGGTTCGTCAGTCCAACGTTGGGGGGTTTCGTGCGAATGGTAGATGCCATAGTATTCAAACAGTAGTTTGGGATGCTGGGTGACCAGCAGAAAGTCGCCATAACCACGACAACCGATGTATTTGCGCACGGCCATCCATGGCTTGCCGGGGACCAGCCATTTGGGTCCGCCCACCAGCAGTTGAAATTCGCCATTGAACAGCAGCTCGTCGCCAAGACCCTGCTTGGCAAAAACCGCAGAGTACGACCTGTTAAGAACATAGGAAAAAAAAGGCATCAACCGAATGATCGCCTGTTGTTTCGGTATACGGGCGAAAGCTATGTGTCGATGATCGAGAATGCGCTGAATCATGGTGATCAGCAGGGAAAATCCGGAGCGGGGCGGTCCGATGACCACAACGGGCGAAATAGTCATAAGCAGGAATATCCAGAACAGGGACGTCAGTCGAGTGGGTACCCAGCGGTAGCGAACACTTCGCCATAGGGTTGCGCCACCAGGATATCGAAAGCGGCCTGATGGTGCGACGCCCAGGCGGCGCGGATTGCTTTGGGTTCACGCAAGGCTTGCGGGCTGCGGTGATTGTTGATGGAGCCTTGCGCGATGAAGCGATCTAGGGTTGCCTCGTTATAAGCGAATCCGCTAACTTTGCGGCAGAAATCGGCCAGGTAGCCGGCATCTGAAGTGAGCGTTTCCATCTGAAACAGGGGCAGGGGGTATCTGGCGATATCTTTCGCCTGGTCGATCACCGAAAAACAACTGATCAGAAAGGCGCGATCCAGGGCGGTCGCGTAGCACGGCATATCCAGAACGCCAAGCGCTTCCAGATAGGGAAGAACCTGATCAGTGTACATTGTTGCATAATGCTGTTCGAGTTCCGCAAAATGTTTTGCATGCATGACAACAGCGTTGTGGCAATCGACAAAACCGATGGGGTTCCTGATGAGATTCACGACGGTTATCGACATCTCGTTAAAATCGCTTTTTGCATATAATTCCCCAGGCACAAAGCTATGCACATTACCGTAAGCTTCAGCGTCAGGATAAATTTCGCGGTAACGCGCATACAACGCTTTAAGCGAAGCGCTCTTGATCCATGAAAAGGCTTCCCTGCCGCGTTGCAGCGCGTCGAAATTCTCGGTTTCCTTGCCGATAGGGCGCTCGATCTCGAAGTTTCCCTTTATAATTGAATCAAGCGGGTAAGTACCATGCGCCACAAACACCCGTGGGTCGGAGGCGAGGACAAAGCTGGTCCAACGGCTGGCGGACAAGCCATAGCAGGTGACGCAAAAATCAGTGGCCATTGCGAATGGTTAGATTTTTATATTTGAAAATCAATATAATAATTTATTGAGGCACCGAACAAATTATACAAGAGCAGAGGTAAGAAAAGAAGTTAAATCATGACGGATCATGTGTTTTCTCCCCTTGGCGGCCTTTCCATCATCATCCCAGTTTATAATAGCGCAGCCACGCTGCCGGAGCTGATTGAACGCCTCAATACGGTTTTCGCTAAAGACGCCTTGCCTTTTGAGCTGATTTTGGTGAACGACGGCAGCGAGGACGATAGCTGGCGCGTGATCGTCCGGCTGGCGGAATGCTTCGAGAGGGTGCGCGGCGTCAATCTCGCCGGCAACTTTGGCCAACACAGCGCCTTGCTTTGCGGAATCCTGCGGGCGCGTCATGGCGTAATTGTGACGCTGGACGATGATCTTCAACATCCGCCGGAGGAGATTCCCAAACTGCTCCGCGCCCTGCGGGACGATGTGGATGTCGTGTATGGCCTACCCATGCACCGGCGGCACACGGCGTGGCGCGTGGCGGCGTCGTGGATCATGGTGCAAATCGCGCGGGCTGGCGGACCCGGCGGCGCGTATCGACCTTCCGCGTTCCGCGTATTTCGGACACGCTTGCGCGAAGCGTTTGCCGATCCTGGCGGTAATCGGGTCGCTATCGATGCCCTGTTGGGTCGGAGTACGACACGCTTCGCTACTGTAGAAATCGAGCATCATCCACGATTCGTAGGGCATTCCCGCTATAATCTCCGGCGACTGACCCAATTAGCCATTGATAATATCATGGCGTTCGGTCTACTCCCGCCGTGGCTCGTTCGCTGGAGCAAGCGGTTGCGCTGGCTGGTGGGAAGCCGTGACCCGAGCGCGAATTGTTCCCGGTATGTTGTTGCTAGGACTACGGAAGATACCCTATCTGTCGATTCCTTTATCTTTGAATCACCTTACCTGATTGCCCCGAATCGCTTCGCTACACGGTCCGGCGTCGAATGTAATACCAATTCTCATTAGGTTTAATTCGAAAAAACGGTGTGAACTGCCAAGACGCTAGCCTCCATTCTTCTGTGAAAACAAATATCTAGTTGATTGAATATTTAAGTACGAAATAGATGAATTATTCTATGAAAAATTTAGCATTTTTTTTAACGATTTTTTGTCGCATAAAATTAATTTTTCATTATTTAACTTCCGCTTTGACTAATAATATATTTTTGATGACGCTTGTCTATGGTTCGTTTATTTTATCAATAATTTCTTTGTTTATTCGGTATGATATGCGTTTTATTGACTCCGATATTATGTATCTACCGACTCTTTACAATGATTTAACAAAATGGGGAGGCAATTTTTGAGAGTGGAGATTGACTCCTGCTCCATACTATTTCCCTGATATGTTAATATTTTTTTCTATTAATTATATTTTTAATAACTTTTTAATTTCTTTAACTATTATGCAAATCATTCAGATTTTTTTTTATGTTTATGGGTGGTTTTTTTTATATAACATTTTAAATAAAGACAAATTAGAAAATCCTCTACCTTTGCCTTGCCTCTCCCTTTTTGCTTTTTCGTCTACTATGATATTTTTTTATAAGGATTTCAGTTTAATAATCAAGCCGTTCTCTTACATAAGTTATCACTTCGGAATAGCACTTTCAACACCATATTTTATTGCCATAATTTCGGTTTTTTTATTTCATGAATTCAGTAAAATAAATAGGATTTTTCTATACGGTTTGATTTTTATTTTTACATTCATTTTAACTGCTTCCGATCTACTCTTCGTGGTTCAAGTTTCTCTACCATGTATACTGACACTGTTTTTTTTAACATGGATTGATCCGAAGGTTAATCGTAAATACATATTTGTGTTGACGGGATGGATTGTCCTGGGATCAGTCTGCGGTTTTCTCGTCAAATTCACTAAAGATATTGTCCTGTCCTATACTGTCTTCAAGGGGGGGAGTGGTTATAAACCGGAATTGATAGTCCGATCTATCGATAATATGCGTATATGGATTGAACATTCTATTGAAAATAATCCTGTTGCCATTGGAATAGTCGCATTATCGTTGGTAGTTGAGTTAGTAATAGTTTTGTTAGGTGTATATCGTTTGCTTAGCAGAAAATCATTTCCAATGCCTGTTTTTACGATCTGCCTTTTTATAATGTTGTCAGTAGCTTTAAACTGTTCTGCCATTATCCTAGTGGGGATGTTTCCTGACCCTCGTACTTCACGGTATATATATACGCTGATAATAATTTCTCCTTTTTTTTTACCATTTTTTACTGTTTTTTTAGAGAGAAATTTCCTCTTCAAGATAGTATTGTCGATTACTGGGGTATTTATCTCTATATCTTCAATTATTCAATTCGATAATTTCAAATCATTAAAAAGGTACTC
>JAGRHM010000298.1 GCA_020445005.1 Candidatus Competibacteraceae bacterium
ATCGCCGTCAAATTGGGTAATCGCCCGATTCCTGATCGGGTTATGCAGGCGGTGTGGGGATTTTACTATCTCTATATCTTCTGCTACTGCGCCCTGTCGCTGGCGCTGGTGGGAACGGGTCTGGATCTGGTGACGGCATTTGGCACCGCAGCAGCGGGGCTGAACAACATGGGAGTCGGGTTGGGAGATACCGCGTCGAATTTCAGTTCAATCAGCGACACTGCGACTGTGTTGTTGACCGTATCCATGATCGTCGGTCGGTTGGAGGTGTTTCCGGTGCTGTTGTTGTTCCATCCGGATTTCTGGAAATAGAACGAAGGATGAAGGTGAAAGGTGAAAGGTGAAAGGTGAAAGGCGAGGAGGAGAGGTGAAAAGTCGATGGGGCTACACCGGCGAATTGCCGCCTGCACGGTTCAACATGGCGCGTTACTGCCTGGAAGCGGCGGCGCAGGCGACCTCGGATAAGGTCGCGTTAATCGTGGTGTCTGATGTCCATGCGCCAGCGGTTGAGGCGGAGTGCTGGACCTATCGGCAACTGGATGAGGCGGTGCGGCGGACTGCAGCGGGGTTGCGTGGCTTGGGTCTGGCGCCGGGCGCGCGGGTCATGATTCGCATGGGCAATACCAGCGATTATGCCTTGCTCTTCTTTGGCGCTATCGCTGCTGGTTGCGTACCGTTACCCTCTTCCGCGCAATTGACTGAAGAAGAAGCCGATTTCCTGCTGGCTAATTCCGGCGCTCAACTGCTGGCCATGTCAGATGATCTGGCGATTGCGCCCCCGGCTGGAGTCAGGATCCTGGGTCTGGCCGACGTTGCGGCGTTGCGCACGAGCGAACCGATCGATTATGCGGACACAGCTGCCGATGATCCGGCTTTTCTCATTTATACCTCCGGAACCACCGGCCAGCCCAAGGGGGTATTGCATGCCCAGCGTTCGGCCTGGGGACGGCGTCCGATGTACCAGGGCTGGTATGGCATCTGCCCCGATGATGTAATCCTCCATGCCGGGGCGTTCAACTGGACGTACACCCTGGGCGTGGGGCTGACGGATCCCTGGGCGAATGGGGCGACAACAGTGCTGTACAATGGCCCGCGCGATGTCACGGTCTGGCCGGCGCTCATGGCGCAATTCCAGGCGACGCTGTTTGCCGCAGTGCCGGGACTATACCGGCAGATTCTCAAATATAATGACTTGCGTAATTTTGACCTGTCCAGCCTACGGCACGGTTTGACGGCGGGCGAGGCGCTCAGCGTGGCACTGCTGGAACAGTGGCGAGCGGTCACCGGCAAAGAGTTGTACGAGGCGCTGGGTATGAGCGAGTGTTCAACCTATATTTCCTCATCGCCGCAAGCGTCGGCTAAGCCCGGCAGTCCGGGTAGAGTCCAGCAAGGCCGCTGCGTGGTCGCGTTATCGGTTGATGAGGGAGAGACGCCGCTGCCGTCCGGCGAAATCGGTCTGCTGGCCGTGCATCGCAGTGATCCGGGGTTAATGCTCGGTTACTGGAACCGGCCGGATGAAGAAGCGCTGGTGTATCGGGGCGACTGGTTTATCGGCGGCGATCTGGCACACTTCGACGCGGATGGCTATCTGTTCTACCACGGTCGCAATGATGATGTCATGAATGCGATGGGTTACCGGGTGTCGCCACTGGAAGTCGAGCATTGTCTGAGCCGCCATCCGGCGGTTGCGGAGGTGGCAGTGACCGAGTTGCGGGTGCGCGAGCAGGTCAGCGTGATCGCAGCGTTTGTGGTGCCGCGCGATCCCGATGAGCCGGATGGACTAGATGCCGCACCGTTGCTGGCCTACGCACATGAGCATCTGGCTGCCTATAAATGTCCGCGTGAAATCATTTTTACCGACGCCCTGCCGCGCACCGCCAACGGCAAGGTGCTGCGCCGCGAATTGGCGCAGTGGCGAAGGTAGCCCGTTAACAGAGTTTTGCCATCTTTAGAACCGAACAGACTGTGGCTCTCGAATGGGCTATGGAGGCGGACAGCGTGAGCCGTGACCCGCCGCTGGTTCGGTTACCACCCAAAGATCCTTTTCAGCCATTTGAAGAACCCACCATTTGCCGACTGATCATTTAAGGTAGGCGTTGCAGCTTTTTTCGCAACTGTGGGATTTAGCGCGGGGCGGTGGGCGCTGCCGGGCCGGGTTCTCCGGTTTTGTACATGCATAACGCGAGTTTCGGAAACGAACTCATCGTCATCGTTGTTTTCACGAGTCGTTTTGTTGATCACCGGGTTTGTCAACGCAGGGGATTGTCCGGCGCTATCCTTGGTTGAGCCAGGTGGACGTCTGCGATTTTGGACGTTAATGACACGGGTTTGGGAAACAAAATCATCATCATCATCGGTTTGACGAGTAGCCATACTGGTTTTCCTATCTCCAGGGTTTGCTGGATAGCGCCTGAACGGGAAGATCCATTTTAGACCTTTTCGCGTCAAATCCGCACTCATACCAAGTTGCGTTCATAGATATACATGATAAGCTGCCTGTAATGATGTTTTGTGCGAGGATGCTCCGATGTCTGCACGCGCCGCGTTTCCCGAAGGCTCCCCTGATGTGTTAGCCGCACTGCGGCGGGAGGTCAAAACCAAAGCAGAGTTCCAACGGGTTCAAGCGGTGTGGCCACGGGTCACGGTCGGACTCTCCGATGAACAAATTGCCCAAGCGGTCGGGCTATCGGCCCACACCGTGCGCTGTTTGAGCTCCCGCTTTCGGTGCCAAGGGGCCTCGGCTTTGACAGGTACGGGTCGCGGTGGTCGGCGCCATGAAAACCTGACCGTGGCCCAAGAGCAGGCGCTGCTCCAACCCTTTCTCGATCCGGCGGGCCAAGGACACCTCCTGCAGATCAACCCCATCAAGACGGCTTACGAGCCGGTCGTTGGTCACCCGGTTCCCCGGTCGACGATCGATCGTCGGCTCAGACGCCACGGCTGGCGCAAGCTAGCTCCACGGCCACGTCACCCGAAGGCGGTTAGCGCACAACACAGGCGTTTAAAAAAACGCCCCGCACGCGTTCAGGACGCGGTGCGAAACCCTGCGCGTCAAGGTCGCCCGGTGCGGTTGATGTTCCAAGACGAAGCCCGCTTCGGGCGCAGCAGCGACCCACGCCGCTGCTGGGCGCCGCCGGGCGTTCGGCCGGTCGTCGGCGCACCGGTGGTCTGTCAGTACACCGATGCCTTTGCCGCCGTCAGTCCCCACGATGGCACGCTCGACGCGTTGATTTTGCCGTAGGCCAACGGGCAGAGGATGTCGTTGTTTCTTCAAGAGGTCGCCTGGCGCCATCCTGAAGAGTTCGTGTTGATGGTGCTCGATGGAGCAGGCGGGCATCGCACCACCCATCGGGTCGTCCCCCCACAGCTCCATTTGATCTATCTGCCGCCGTACAGCCCGGAATTGAATCCGGCCGAACATCTCTGAGACGAGATCCGCGAAAAGTGGTTTCCGAACCTCCTCTTTCACGATTTAAGCGCCGTGGAAAATGTCCTTGAGGATGCCCTACGCACCCTGGAAAAAGATCCCGTCTGAGTCTCCGGACTCGCGGGATTTGAATAGGTTATCAATAGACCATTGAACGCAATTTAGTATGAGCACGGCAAACCGCGCGATGGCCTCTTCGTACCGGCCTGCGGTCAATTCCGCCAAGGTCGCATCTACACGATCGTCAGGGTTCATGACCATTGCTCCAAATCTCCTGTCCAACCCCATGAGGGGGTGTCCGCAAGGGGATCGTGGAACGGACGCTCGATGGCTCGCTCTCCGAACACGCGTATGCGGGCCATCCCGCGTCTCATTAAACAGGGGGCCTTTTACATTACACTTTAACCGATGAAGCACACCCGCATTGGCTATGCCCGTTGCTCGACCGATCAACAGGACCTGACCGCGCAGCAGGAGACCCTGCGCCAGCTCGGCGTCGCGCCTGAGAGGATCTATACCGATCGCGGTTTCACCGGCACGAACCGGGTCCGACCCGGACTCGATCAAGCTTTGGCCGCCGTTCGCTGTGGCGATACCTTCGTGGTGCCCAAACTGGACCGGCTGGCCCGTTCGGTTCCGGATGCCCGCGCGATCGGCGATGCACTTTCCGGTCAAGGGGTGAAGCTCCAGATCGGGGCGAGCGTCTACGATCCGACCGACCCGATGGGCAAGTTGTTTTTCAACATCCTGGCGACCTTTACCGAATTTGAAACCGACCTCATTAAGCTGCGGACCCGCGAAGGCATGGCGGTGGCGCGCGCCAAGGGGAAGTTGCGCGGTAAAAAACCAAAATTCTCGGATCGGCAGCAGAAGGAACTGCGTCGTTTGTACGACAGTGGTGATTATTCGATCAGCGACTTGGCCGAGTTGTTTTCGGTCTCACGACCGACGGTCTACCGCACCCTCCGTCGTCAGGCCGGCCGCGCAATGGTGAATGCGGTCTGAGGGCACCGTGGTTCTTGGATGGCGCCACATAGCGTTGAAAATTTAACGCCAACTACCGGTAAAGATCACACCCTCGCCGTTGCGAAAGGACTCGACGAAATACCCGTCGCCGACCTCGCTGCTGGCCTGGCAACCCCCCCCCGCAGGTCGCAGGTGGCCTTTCACCGTGTTCTTGCTGCAACCTAACTCGTGAGCAATGCGCTGGATGCCCCACCCGAGTTGGTGAAGTCGTCTCATCGCCGCAATGGCCTCTGGGGTTTGCATCCGATCCTCCTTCCAGACCGTGATTTCCGGAAGCAGGATTTTCAGACTGTTCATCACTATTTTCCCCTCAGTTTGCAGGGGTCAATTTCGCCAAGGGTCACCCTTTAGCCGGCCCGGGTCAATGAGACAAAGATACTCCTCGCGCCCTCGCACGATGTTTTTTCCGGCGTGAAGCGCCGGGGTCAAGCCGATCACGCGCCGTCAGTTCTCATTCGATGGTGACGGAATCCGCACGGACCCGCACCAGTCACCCTTCTGGATCAAGATCCTGGGGCTGCTCCTGAATGTCAGGCGACACCATAAACTGACCCCTTGACGACACTAAAAATTGACCCCTGCGAACTGAGGGGAAAATATAGTCAAACAGTTTTTAGA
>JAGRHM010000299.1 GCA_020445005.1 Candidatus Competibacteraceae bacterium
GCCATTGCCGTTCGAGTTCGTACACATCCCACCCCGGCGCGGCCCTTCTCGCCATTTCATAGGTCGATGTCCGAAGGTGTGGCCCGTCATTTCCCTCGTAAATCGGCAAGGGGAGCAACAGCGGTTCCGGCACAGGCGGATTCTTGAGGCGGGGAAGCACGGGGGGAAGTTGCGCCACATGCGGCTTGCTGGGCTTGAGCAGCAAGCCCCGTTCCCCATCCTCAACATTGGCTTCCGGGTAGACAGTGAGAATTGCGCGGAGGTGATGAAGAAAAGATTCTTTAAACCCTCTTGTTCTCGTGTAATCCGCGCCGAATTGCATTTGTAGTACAGCCCACGGAATCTCCGTAGGCTTGCGCAAATAGGACAGGCGATAGGTCAGCCAGCAATAAATATCCAGAGCCATCGGTGACCGTTTGAGGACCTTGAGCGCCCGCATATCTACCGGAACGGGATTCTTGATGACTTCCTCGTAAAAATCCGAGCCGAGGGTCAGGGTTGATTTCCACAGCGGCGCTTCATCGGGGGCTTTCGGGTTCCACCATAAACGCGCTTCCTTGACCATCTTGACGCCGAAAATTCCGGTTTTGTCCTTGTCGTCATAAGTGCATGTGACGGACGAGGCAAAAAGCCGGGTCATCTGGTCACGCAGCCGCGTAATGCTGCCCCACCGCCCGCCTGTTGGGGCTAGACCCAGCTCTGCCATGAAGGCCGACAGGGACGGTCCCAATTCCAGAACCGGTGTGCCTCCCGCATCGCTGCGGTTTTATACGGTAGCGTATTGCACGCTAAGTTACCCCGATCGATTCAACCCCGGACGAACCGGATAGGGAGGGCCTTTCATCGAGAGTACGGTTTGTATTGTACGCCATGTTAACCCCCCGGATGAGGAGCCAGTTTATGGCGTACAATACGGCCTATTGATTCGAATCATGGCGTACATTCCACATTGTACGCCATGATTGCACGCCACAACTACTGCTGGGCATCCAAGTCCCACCTGGTCAGAGCCAAATCAGCCCAAAAAGGGGCTTCCTACCGTATAAAAAGGCCGGGATGCGGGAGGCACACCGTACAGTGACCAGGAGATTGCGGAGGGTTGCCGGCGACTCATCAAGAACGCAATTGTTTGCTGGAACTATCTCTACTTAGCGCGGGAACTGGACACAGAGAAGAACGAAGTGCGCCGGGCGGCATTGATCGAGGCAATTCGCAACGGTTCGGTGATCGCCTGGAAGCATTTCAATTTGCACGGAGAGTTCGATTTCTCGGACGAGAGGATGATCGATTCGGTGGGCTTGATAGTTCCCCAGAATTAGGCGCTGTGGAAGCTCTAAAATTGACCGGTTGAAATTGGGCTAAAAGCATCATGAGGTTGCAGAGCCGCGCAAAATCCTATGGGACTTTTATGTCGTTTGTTTAAACACACCCACAGTTAGCCGACAGCGGCTTCCTTGGGCGTCCAGTGCTTAGCTGTTCTGATGTCGAACCAATCAGCGAACAATTCCAAGCGTATCTCGTTGTCGGCGCGTGGAACAAGAAACGGCTCTAGTGGTATCGGGATGGGAAAGTACAGGCTATCGAACATCTGTTGCAGCGGGCGGTCAAGTGGGAGCGCCCCTTCGGCCCTCGCTTCGCCGCTGCTGGTTGCAGCCGCAACGACCTGGTCGAGTCGTATCTCGTATTTGAAAGCTGCACTCACGGCATCCGAGACTACGTATTCGATCTTGTTGCCTGCCCAGACAACGCCGCGACTCTCGCAGTCAGGGAGCAGGTCACCGTAGGCATTAAATGCCGAGTCCGGCAGGCGGATGTAGTAGCCGCCGATGCCTGTAGCCCCACCGTCATCGACGATTCGAAGGATGCGCGGCTTAGCCTTGGCAGGATCGGGTTGAGTGGCACCGGCTTGACCAGACCGAACGTCCACAACATGGACATCGGAGCGCGTGACGACTTGCTTCTGACCGCCCTTGCGGACGACGCCAACGTCATCTTTGACAAGAATCCAAAGCTCCGAGCGGCGCTTGGACAAGAGATCGAGATTCAGCGCACCGTTGCCGAAGAAGCGAGGACTCCACTTCTTGAGGGAAGGCCCTAAATACTCGTGGCAGAAAGTGGAGACGAGCGAATAGAGAATCGACGTGTAGCCAAGTGACTCCAGTTTGGCGATCTCTGGATGATTGACGTCAACAAGGATATCGAGATTCTTGTCCTTTCCATGCTCGCGTACAAACACGGGGATGTCCTCTGTCAACTTGCCGGGCAGGAGGCGAAGCGAGTGCACCTCGTAGGATTTGTTAACGTTGAACTCCAGTTCGCCCAAGAAGAACTTGTGAAAGCGAGTCAACTCAGCATACGGTTCGATGATATCGATCATTCCATCGAACGGCTTGGCACCACAGTACCGCTCTAGGTACTGCTGCTCAGCAGATCGGCGGTACCTGTCGCTGGAAAGCAAAACAACAATGTGGCCGCGTGCTTGCATGATCTGGTTGAGAGCCTGCTTTTGGGCGGAGCCAAAGAAGACGCCGACATCACCTTCCTCAGCGTGGCGCTTGATGTCTGCGAGTGTGGTGTCCGATCCATCGGCCAAACCGACGCGGACGTTGCCAAGCTTGTCGATGAGGCCAAGCTGGACGACATAGCGAAAGATTCGGGTGTGCTGTGCGATCCGTTCGGGACTATCAAGCACAGCGAGAACCGCCACACGCTCAAGGGCTTGCGTGATCTGCCCAAGGAAGGCAGTAGTCGTGTCGTCAAGCGAGTCACGTCCTGCGGTCGGCACGAAGCGATCCGAGTCCAAGCGGCCAGTAGTTCCGATGGTCGACGGCACTTGCGTCGCGCATAGTTTGAATCCGCGTTTGAAGACATCGAGGGGACCGGCCTCAAACCTAATCTGACCGGCCATCGCGACCTTCTCCTCACCAACCATGAGTCCCTCGACGGCCGCAACCAAAGTATGGCCGCGATTTTCATAGAGTCGACCGAAGACTGAGAACCCGCCTTCCTTCCATTGCTGCGTACCGCTCGAAACCTCCTTCAAGTTCTCCTTGTCATCCAGGTCTGTGAATTTCGCCTGCGACAGCTTCTCGCCGTTGAAGAAGACGGCGATGGGAACAAAACGAACGAAGTCGCGCAGGTAACGGCGCAGTTCTTCAACGTTCGGGTCGTTGCGAAGATGCCCCACCACGATGGTGCCCCTAGGAGCGGAGTCATCCGAAGCCTCCACTGTGACGGTCGGGAGGCGTGGCCTTGCCCTCTCGATGTCGTCCTGCGACAAGCGTGTGAGGGTCCCATAAGTGGCGTCCTGCTTCTTCGAGATCACTTCCAGCTTGTTGCAGATGCCAAAGTTGGCAAAGCCGCCGATGCCGAACGTGCCGACGCAGCCGGCCGCAGCGGCCTCTGGCGTCCGCTTGCCGCTCGCCCCCATCGTCCAGAACAGATTTTGCAGTTCGGCCTTCATCATGCCAATGCCGTTGTCACGAACACGCACCGTGCGACCGTCCACTGTGACCTCTATGCGGTACCGACCATCCGTAGGATCGGCCTGCTCAAGGTACGCTTGCATGCGTACCGCATCGACCGCGTTTTGCACGTTCTCTCGAAGGAAGGCGAACGGTGTCTCATAGATTTGCTTCGAGATGATGCGCAGCAAACTGTCGAAGTCGAAACCCGGCTCAAACGACGTGTGCTCTTCAGTCACGGCCACCCCTCTCTCCTATCGTTGCTCGCAGTTGCGTTCTGAAATCTCGATCGCCCGTCTGACCGACGATCCGTTGGCCGACACCGTTGAATAACTCCAGCGCCTCACGCGAGCTGGCAGCGATGGCTTCAAGGACAACGGCCTTCGCCTCATCGGAGCGGCCTATATCTAGCAGCAGGGTGGCCAAGTTGCCGCGATCCTGCGCATCCGCTAGCCCGTCATGGATAAGAGCCTCATACGCGCGTATGGCTTCATTCCTATCGCTGTCCTCGGTGCTGTGCGCTAGCGCGAATGCCAACATGCGACGCGCCTGAACCTGGGTCGGAACGTCCGGGTTTTCAAGGTGTCGCCTGGCCTGCTCGGCCAAGAGTTCCAATTCCTGCGACCGGACAAGATCAGCGAACAAGTCGACTGCAAACGAGACTTTGGGCTGAGCCGCAAAGAGGCTGCGCACGTCCGTGTCCTGTTGAGCAAGGCGGCTCGCCAGCGCGGCATCGGACTGGCAGCGGGCAAGCAAATCGGCCCCGTAGGCTCTGACAATTTGTCCATGCTGGGCAAGAAGGTCTGCTAGCGGGCGCCTTCCGTAGAAGACGGTGAGCACATTCGCGAAGCGCAGAAACGCCACGACCTTGCGACAGTAGTTGTCCTCCAGCATGTCCTGCAAGACAGAGGGGGCACCGAAAGCGTGCCCACCCTGACCAGGGATAGGCACTTCCGTCTTGTGTTCGGTGAGGAGCGCCGCGAGGTAGTACGAATGCGATAAGAGCATTGCGTCGAACTCCCCGATGGCTTCGGCAAGTTCGCCAACCGTACACCGAGCCGCTGTGCTCAGGCGAATGGGAAACGGCACCTCGTTGCTGAACTCGAATACGCTCCGCGCAGGGTTGTACTGAACCGTCGTCAGTTTTCGTATGCCTGCGAGAAGGTCAAGCTTGACAAGCGAATAGGCGTTCTGGAATTCGCGCGTCTCGAAAGACGCGCCTGCTGCAACCGTCAAGCATGCCGAAGCGTCGAATCCCGAGCCCTGTGACTCCGGCTGATGCAGGTGGCCGCAATGGTAGAAGTAGCAACGTTCAGTGATGCGCCTTGTGGCGGCGGTGCGGTCGAAGTCACGGAGCAAGTGCAGCGGGTGATGCGCCATCCCTATAACGATGTGCGCATGGAGCTTGACCGCAGCGTCGAACGCATTGATGACTTGCCGCTCACCGATCAATAGGTTGCCGTGGTCGGCATTGCCACCTTCTGCAAGCCACGCGGAATTGAGGCCGACTATGGCAATGACAACATTGTCGATGGCTAGCGAAGACACATAGGCGAGACCGTCAGGCGTAACTGTTCGGGCCTGTCCACCGAAGTAGGAAGTCTGAAAGGCGCGGTAGCCCTCCTGCCGCTGCGTCAGCGTAGCGAGGTCATCGCTGTCAGGCGCGAGCACCGGATCCACGGCATTCACGCTTGTCAGAGCGGAACGCGCGCCTTGGAAGCACAGCTTCTGCCGATCTCGGTCTACGTCATGATTCCCGGGAATGCAGAAGATGCGCTCCTTCGGCACTCCGGTGGCACTGACTAATTCGTCAAAGAAATGCTTAACCAGTTCGTATTCGTCCTGCTTGCCGGAAAACGCCAGGTCGCCCGTGGCGAGGATGAAGTCGAGAGTCAATCCTTGGTCGCGGCGCCTCTGGCGTATCGAATCTGTCATAGCGCGCAAGACTACATCTTGCGACCACTCATCGCGTTGCCGCATGTGGATGTCGGAGACTTGGAGCCAAGCAATTTCGCGCAAGCGGGACCCCTTGGTTTCGTAGTTAACGTGGATTCTGTTTGTAATAGGTTAGACGCTGCGAAAGGAGCCACTCACCTGCCCGACGCCTGAGCAGAACAGGATCTGTGACATGCCCCCAGAAGAAGCAGAAGTCCTCGTCCAATTTGGTCAGTTCGATGTCTACATCGGGAATTAGAGCGAGCTGCTCGGAAAAATCAGCGTTAATTGGCCTCAGAGCTTGTGAAAAAGTTGTTCGAGGATTTCTGTGGAACTGGCCCCGCAAGCCGGTTTCGGACCGCCGATCCTGCGGTGAAGCGACTTTTATCCGGGTCGCGATCAATTCATCCCCAACGCTTTCACCGCTGCCGTCAGCGGGTCAGAAAAAAACACCGGGTCGACCCGTTCCACAATATCGCCGGACACTTCGAGAAAGTTCCGCTTATTCTCCAGCGGCACCAGCGCCCGGCGCGCTCCGTTGTCCATGCCAACCTGTAAGGGTTCGGCCAGTGAGCGAACGGCTTTGAGGTTGCCCTGAATGCTCAAGTCGCCCAGGATCACCAATCCAGCCAAAACCGATTGCCGCTTGATGGCGGAATAGATCGCAACGACCAAGGCCACGCCCGCTTCACAGGGAACGTGGTTGCTCAGCAGATCGATGGCCTCAACATGGAAATCGGTGGTGGCGAAGGGTTGAGCGATGCCCATCTTCACCTTCTGACTTTGCAGGTAGGCAAAGGCCCGTTGCAGCGATTCTTTCATCGCGCCTTCCACACCTCCCGCGATTTTGAGTTTGCCGGTGCCGGGGGAACAACCGACCTCCAGGCGGTAGAGGCCCACTTTGCCTTGGTCATCGACGGAAGCGGTGTACAAGGAACCGGGGGCAAGGGGGTCGGCGGCGATCATATCCCGGCCCCCCTGTTCGGGCACACCGACAAAGCGCTCTTCATGCGTCTCGTGGTCGATGAAGGAGAACGAGGTCTGGTGGTATTCGAACGACCCCATCTTTTTGAGTTGTTCTTTCACCCGGCGACGGCCTTCGAGCGCCAGTGCCAGCAGTTCACGTAACTCGTCCTGGGTGATTTCACCGTGCGGATAGATCAGCTTGACCAGTCCCGCCACCGATTTGCGCACCGCTTTCACATCACGGGCATTGAGATGGGCGCCGAGGGAGAAATGGCGGTCGATGATCTCGGTGAAGTTGTGCTTGCGCAGTTCACGCAAGGCTTCGGCCAGGTAATCCACTACGAAGCCGTAGTGATCCGTGAAGAACTCCACCCGCATCTTCGGGATTTCCCAGCCGGGAATGTAGAAATGGATGCGGTCAAGGAAAGCCATGTCTTCCCGAATCACGTCGGGCATCGGCATGAACAGGTGGGACGAACGAACCATGACCTCAACGGGCTGGTGGGTATTGCCGAACAGGGCAATCGATGCCATCCCGGAGAGCGCATCCTTGCCACGGGCAAACGTACCGGATTCGCAATAGGTCTTGAGCGTGGTCACGACCTCCTTCGGCATCTTTTGCAGGTCGGCGACTTCATCGAAGGCCACCGCATCCCAGAGGCCCACCAGGCCCATCTTATTGCTGGCCATGTTGTAGAACAGGTTCGCCACAGTGGTCGGGCCGGTCAGCAGGATCGTGTACGGCGAAAGCTCCTGATAGCCGTAGCTCTTGCCGGTGCCACGGGGACCGAGTTCGACCAGGTTGTAGTTCTGTTCACAGAGCGCCAGTAGGCGAACGAGAAAGAGCAACTTGACCCGCCGCTCGAAATGCGCGGGTTCCATGCCAATGGTGCGGAGCAGCAAATCGATCCATTCATCGGTAGTGAACGCGCTGCGACACGCCCGGTATTCTTCAAGGTCGAAGGTGGCCAACTGAATCGGCTTGATGCGGTCGATCCAGAACGGACTGCGTTTGCCCTTTTGTTCTTCGTCAAATTGGTGTCTCAGATCAATTTGCGCCCAGATGCCGCCCATTAACAAGCGGTCATAGTCCCGCATGAAGTGTTCAGGGATGTGGACATGCTTGTGGCCGAAGTTCTTGAGTTCCGCCCAGTATTTGTCATCGTCAGAGACATAGCGGACTTGCACTTTGTCGATCAGGGTGTGTTTGCCCTTGTCTTTGAGCAGCGACTGGGTTTTGTTGGCCTCGTCGGGTCGGACAAAGTTTGACGACAAGGTGTTATTGACCACCTTCAATCCCGCGTCAATCGCTACGGGGTCGTCAGTGGCGCAGTATTTCCCCAACAGATACTCCAGGACGAAGACCGGGACGTTGGCCCCCACCTTCACCTTGCGCACCAAGTCTTTACGGACGACCTTGCCCGCAAATACGGCGGCCGCTTTTCGGTCCAATTCAGGCATGACGGATTCTCACAGCGAAATGGCGACCTCCACGGTCAGGGGAGCCGCCAGTTCTACCCCGGTGGTGGCATCGAGCAGGTAGACGCCGATGGTCTTCTGCGCAATCTCCTCGGACAGCATGAGGGTAACGGTATTCGGTTCGATGCGTTGGTGATCGCTTTCGGCCACTTTCAGCTTCACTTCGCCGGTGGCATCCTGAAAACCGTAGGAGGCGCTGACCGGCAGCGAAACACATTTCTTGTTGGCGCGCAGTTCAATTCGCACCTTGGGCGGCTCGAATCCGAACAGGCTGGCTTCCCGCTGGCTTCCAGCAATCTGCACGGAGAAAAACCGGGTGGTCAGCTTTGAGGTACCGGGGGTCAGCGTCCATTGCATGCCCGTCGTTTGAACGGCGGGTTTCGCCGTCGCATGCAACACGACCACCGGCACGATCAGTTCTTGCGGGGATAAACCGCCGTGGAAATAGGCGCGTCCGCCGCCTTTGGCTTTGAAGACGGCAAACGTCCACGGGGTCGCAATGTCAAATTCGCTCTCCATGCCCAGTGCGGTCAGCGCGGTGCGCAGATACGAGGACGCTGACGTTCCGCCGATGCCGACCCACACCCGTCGATGCAGGTCTTCCACCTGGCCACCGGGATTTTCGATCTTCATCTCCTCCCCCATTTCGTCGCCAAACAGGTGCCCATGATCGGCCGCGAGCACGAGGGTCGTGATGCGGTGGTCCGCCAGTATCCTCACGCCCCGCCGTAACTGGCTCAGTACGCCGTCGATTTGCAACCGCGCTTGCGACACGTTGTCGGCTTCGCCCAGTTCGTCGATTTCTTGCGAGGTGATCAGGATCAATTGGGCGTTTTGCAGGCCGTCCTTGATCTTCTTGCCGGGCTTGGGGAGCAGGTCGTCCAGCTTGGCCTCGAAGACCGGCACGCCTGCCTGTTCCTTCAGGAACGCCACGCGGTCTTTGCGGTCCTTGATGACCTTACCGCCAATTTCCAGCGCCAACTTGCCGCCCCCCACGCTCACTACCTTCGCCGACTCGTGCGCCTTGGGGAGTAATGCCGCCATGCCGATTTCGGTAATGGTGGGCAGGGCGGCGATGGCCGGTTGAATCGCCACCGTGAAGTCATCGGTGAGCAACTGAGCCAACTCCCGCGCCATCTCGAAGCGCAGCGCATCGACCCAGAGGTAAGCGACTTTTCCTGCGCTCAGATGCGGTTTCACCTGTTTCTCAAAAATAGCCTGCTGCCTCAGCAAACCCGTGATGGGATGCTGGGCCTGGTGAAAGTGGGTAATGAAGTGTTTGGCCAACGCGGAACCAACGGCGGTGTAGCGCTGTTCGGCCTTGGTGATGAGCTTTTCCAATCCGTGATGATCGTGGTTGGCGGCGAACTCGAAGTGATATTTGCGGCTTTCCAGGTGCCGATGATGGGTATCGAGCAGACACCACGGTTCGTCATCATCCGCATACGCTTTGACGAGGGCCGGGACTGAGGTTGGCGCCTGTTTCAACGCCTTAGCGACCCAGTCGGCGGTGAGCAAGACCTCGGCGGCGGATGCGATCAGCGCCCAGCGCGCCTGAATCGCCGGGATCATATCGGCCCAGAAGCGCGAGCGGCGATACTCGGCCCGTTGCAACAACAACGGGGTTGCCGCTTTGGTCAGTTCGTTTTCCACTTGGGCCAGCAACGCCCGTTCGACACACAGGAAGGTTTCATTTTCCGTGAGCCACTCCACCGGGAGTTCCAGTTGATCGAGGCCCAGTTCCTGTTCGACCTGGTGGGCGACGGTCATGTAGCGGTCCCACATGTCCCGGTCGTTGCGCCAGGTGCGGGCCAAGCGTGTACACGCGTCGATGCCGCCGGTGCTGTGGGCCACGGAAACCGATGCCAGGGATGAAGGCGCTTGGTCCTTGAGCGCAGCCAGCAGATCGGTGAGCAGCACATGCCGCGCTAATTTCACCCGCCAGTTCGCCAGGGCTTCGGCAGTGGGGAGTTCGATGTCGAAGCTCGCTTGCAGCAGGTGACGCAGTTCCTTTTGGGCGTCCTTCTTGCTAACCGCTGCATCATGCTGGTCGCTGTGTAGAAAGGCCAGGGCGACTTCTTGCGGGTGGGCGGTGCCGAAGATCAGCTTGACCACGCCGGTCGAGAGGTCGATGCCTTGTTCGGCCAGCGCATTGAGATCGGTCAGCGACAATTTGCCGGCTTCCACCTGTCGTTCGATTTCAGCCACCTGATCCTCGCCCAGAATCGGTTTGAGGGCGTTGCGGGCCACGACGGACAGGCGGGTATTGCAGGCGGGGGGTTGTTGCCGGGGTTGCATGATGACCCCGGCACAATCGAGTTCGATCAGGGCGCTGTGGGTCTTCTCGCGCTCGAGGGGGACGTAGACGACCAGCCGGGGCGGTTGGCTGTCGTTGAGTAAGGGATCGATTGCTTTGCGCAACTGGAGAAAGCTGCCGTCGTAACCGGCGACGGTGGTGTTGGGCAGAGTGAGTTCGGCGACTGCCGCACCGTAGGCGTGTTCCGGGTCGTACCAGACCACCAATCCCTTATCATCCACTTGCTTGGCGATGAGTTGCACGAGATGGGCGGTGATGGCTCCCTGGGGCATAACGCTCATTTCCAAAGGCGCTGAACTCCGTACTGATCGAAGATCGCGTCGGCGCTAATGAGCGGGATGCCCTCAACCAGCGCCTGCGCCGCCAATAGACGGTCGAAGGGATCGCGGTGGTGCCAGGGCAGGCGGGTTTGCTGGTCCACATGGTCGAGTGTAATCGGTAGTACGACCAAGCCGAGGTCAGCAATGGCCTTCTCCATCCATTGCCGATAGGGCAACGATAAGGGGAGTTTTTCCAAGCTGCTCTTAATCGCCATTTCCCAGAGAGTTGCTGAGCTGACCAGCCGATCATGTGAGGGATCCTGGAGCCAACCTAATAGGGTGACTGGAATCTTTGCCGGGTTGTCTGCCGCCCAAATCAGAGTGTGTGCGTCAAGCAACAGCCTCACTTCATATACTCCGCGAAATCTTTCAATGGATCATCAAAATGATCCATCGACAATACGGTTCCTCGCAGTGTCCCTAATTGGGGGACTTTTCTTGGCGCGCTGGTCGGAGACGTTACGATAAGTTTTGCCACGTTCCGATCATTCTCAACAATCACGACTTCCTCCCCCGGCGTCAGGCGATGGATGAGTTCTGCCAATGTGGCTTGCGCTTCTGTAAGTGTGATGGTCGTCATGAGGCGTCTCCTGTGTGATTGGTCACTGATGAACACAAATGATTTTTTTATTTCCATATAAAAGGTTAAAACAACCGGCTTTAGCCGGTCAGCTTTCAGCTACGACGCTCCAGGCGGACTCAGATGCCCTTCAACAGAACGCAACTTAGAGCCAAGTCATCTTGCCTTTCTTGCCTTTAAAGATGACGCTCTGAAAGAGCCGGGCGCAGTGATGGGTGGACTTTCAGTCCCCTGCGCCCGGCGCAAAAACCCACCAGCTTTTAGCTGGTGGTCGTTCAGTTTTATCCGTATTTATCCGTGTTCATCTGTAGCTATTTTACCCCCGGTCATACTTCAATGGCTGGTGCTGGTTGCTTTAGCCGTTGACGAATCCCGGCTTGCAACAGCTTGAGCCGCTGCGTTTGTTCTTGCCAGAATTTCAGTTCCTGTTGATCGGTCAATCCGGCTATCTGGCTGGCGACCGATTCGGCGCCTTTGCGTTTCCAATAAACACATTTCGGTTCACGAGTCGTCATATTCAATAACCTCCAAAGGAGAAAAAATATTAATAGAATGATAGCTATTGAGCGTATTGACAGCATTGTATTTAGGGATTTTCTGAAAATGTACGATATGCTTGAAATTCCAACTGACAATCATGTCGCAACCGGAAATCGTTGCTAATGCAACGTGCGCTGCATCATCAATTGACTTCGGCGTTATAATGCCTGCATCCAAATAAGCGTTTCGCAGATTTAGTACTTCCTGGGTCAACTCGATAATTTCCGCTGTTGCCAGCATGCATTGGAAAAAATCCTGAACCTGCTGAGGTGCGGATGCAATCTCGGCTTGAACGATTGCCGAAACGAACAATTTAAATTTGCCTGCATCAACTTCTGAAAAAAATGCCTTGCTTGGCTCGGCAAACTCTTCATCATATACTCCACCAAATACGGATGTATCTGCGTAAACTTTCATTGTTAACCACTTCTTTGATTAAGAAACCAGTCTCTTCTGCCGTAATTGCTGGCCGATGGAAGACCACTCATATTTCCCTGCGAGTAGTTCATCCCAGTATTTCCTGGCTTCTTTCCACGGGACGAGTTCGTGGAGCGGGGCGATATTCAGGACGACGCCATCATTCAGATCAGGTTCGAGATGCAGATTCGCCGCCCGCCGCAGTTTGTCCTCGAAGTCCCGTAGTTCGGAGAGGAAGTCGTCCTGCCGTTCAATGTCCTTGGCGAGTCGCTTGGCTTCCTTGCCGGAGTCGCCCGCTGCGGTCTTCTGATTGCGGAGCGTTTCAAGGCGGCTGGTTTCCAAGCGAATCTTCGGTTCGACGTAGTTGATCAGCGCCTTGAACAACAGGTCTTTGTCGAGGCGGTGGTAATACAGCCAGAGGGCGTAGTTTTTCTTCGAGGATTGGAGCAGCCAGTAGATCGGGGCTTTGCGGCGGCTTTTAGAATAACGAGAGATGTGGTCGTCCCAGAAGCCCCCTTTGCCGGGTTTGCGGAAGTAGTCCCGAAGTTCTTTGACGCCGAGGATTTCGCAGGCTTCCTTCTCGATGGCGTCGGCTCGGTCTTTCCAGATCAGTTCGAGTATGTCGCGCACTCGCAGAATGAAGTCGTCTGGACGATCGAAATCGTCGGGCAGAATTCCGTCCTTTTCGATGCGCAGGGGATAATTGCCCAAATCACCGTTGACTGGTGCGCCATCACCGTCCTCCAACGCTCCTGGTGGTGAGTCCGGTAAAGGACAGAATGGATTTGGGAATTCACAGACATAAGCTCCGCTCGTCGCGAAGCGGACATCCCACCGGCGGAGCGTTACACCGACACAGTAGCTAAGCATGTCTTGAGCATGCGCGACGACGACTTCGCGCTCAACTGACTTAGACTCGATGACAGCTTCAGCTATGACCTTTGGCGACGTTTCCAGTAAATGCGCAATCAGCTCCAACTTACGATCGGCGATATAGGCTTTTTTCGTGACCTGTCTGCGAGCACCAGACTCAGAAATCGCCTTTGCCGTGAGGTCACTGATTGATGCATTCCAAAGCGTCGCGACTTTGTCAGGCGGGATCGATCTTGTCTCATACCGAAGCGGATGTGGACCGATTATTCCATCAATAAGCTTGTGGTCTTCTGTCGCCAACTGAAACCTATCATGAACTAGGCTTTCTACTACAGCATGCGTCTCCAACACATCCAAGGCCCCACATAGCCGGTTCTCTGTGTTTGCCCTTGCCGCCGAGGTAATTGACTCGGCAATAACAGGGACCATAAAGTCCCGGCTTGTCTCTTCGCGGCGAAAGATACTTCGAAAATGCGTGATCGACCGCTGAATCGCCTGATGCAATTCTTCATCAAGATCGGTCAGCGGTGCTGGAAGCTTGTTAAGCAATCCAGACCTGTAATGCTTCGCCGCCGATCCGGGGAATGCATTGTCGCCCGAGCCAACAAAGCTCTCAACAATCAGCTTGAACAATCTGGTGAAGGAGCCACTCAGGTACGCTAGGGATTGTGACTGTGTCGCAAACTGAATGGCCTGACCCGTCGAGCTAAAAATGACATCACGCGGTAGGCAACGTGGGCAGAAATCGCTCGTGGTGCGCTCTGGATAAGTAAGCCCTTCAATGAAATAATATTCGTGATGATTAAGCCAAGGAGACCAATCGGCAGATCCTTGCGTTTTAAGGCGCTTAGCAGCCAGGTATTCTTTCAATGCGCCACCATCGTCCAACCAGTCAATCGCCAGATGGAGGTCGTCCCAGTAAGGCTGATACTCGCCACCCTTTGCCATCAGGCACCAGCGGCGTCTGCGGCCAAGGTCACTAGGCGCAACCTCCCACACCAACCGTAGAAATCGAAAGTCATCGGTCGTAACTAACCCATGTCGTGCCGCACCTCCCGTCTCAACAAGTGGGGAAACAGTCGCAACCTTTTGAAGTAACTTCCTTGGCAGCCAATAACAGATGACGTGCAATGGAACGTGATGAAACTCGTCCAGGTCATGACTGAAGACCGTCAAACCCGACTCGTCGCGACGCTCCACAAAATGAGCTTTGACCGCAGCCTCTTTCTCTTGCACTTCGAGCGCTCGAACGAACATTCGCTGACTTTTCTGAACGCTTTCAACGTCAGCGACTAGGCATGCAGCTTCGACCATCGCTTCATCCAACACGCCATAACCGAGGTCTAGAAGCACATGCAGCGGCCGGTCTCGTAACAAACGAGTCAATCGCCAGTCGACCATAGAGTCACTGGCTAGGTACGTACGAGAAGTGATGGCACCGAGGGAGCCGCATTGACATAAACGATCGAGAAAGCGATCTACGAACGCGATACCAATGTCAAGTTTGAAGTCAGAATAGGCATCGTTGTAGTAGGTCTCGCATGCATTCGACGACTTCCCAAACGGCGGATTCATCAACACCACGTCGTACCGCTTCTGGCAGAGGTCCACGAAGCCGAATCCCCGCACGGCATCATCGGTAAAGAGCCGACGTTGCAACCGCTGGCCATCCTGGGCTTTCTCGGCATAACTGCGAAGCGCCTCGATCACCCTTGTTTCTGCATTCTCGAAGAATTGGGCATCAGTGAGATCGGAGAAATCGAACAGCGATTGTTGTTCAGGCTTTCCGTCAAGCTGATCCCAATCCGCCTGAGTGAACAACAACGGCTGCCCCTTGTGATCTAGGGCTTGCCTTGTCTCTCGAACCCATTGCTTCTTAGCGGCGGCTACGGCATCCCGAATTTCTGCCTCGATCTTGAGCAGCGAACCGGCCTCCCCGGCCAGTTTCATCTTCTCAAAGACCACCTCCACCACCTGACCGAGGACTTTTGGCTCAAGCTGGCCGACGAACTCCTTGAGCATCGACTCTTCGCCCGGCATCGGTTCAGCACAGACGAAGTTGGAGCGGGTGATCTTGGGCCGATCCTTCTTCAGCCCCATATCCTGATACGCTCGCTGGCAACGCAGCCAAAGAGCCAGCGCCGCAATCTGGCTGGCTCGCAGGTCGATGTCGATGCCGTGCAGATTGTGGGCAAGAATCAGCCGGGGCACATCCCGCCGCAGGTCTTCCAGCTTCGGGTAATCCTTCTGGAGCGCCGGGCCGAGGTCAGGGTCCGCATAGGCTTCTTCGTAGATCGTCAGCAGCAGATCGAAGCAGTACAGCAGGAAGTGACCGCTCCCGCAGGCCGGATCGAGAATCTTGAGTTCCCGGGGGTCTTTCTTCGGGCGGTGCGGAATGTGAACCGGGAGCTTGAGCAATTCTTCCTGCGAGAGATCGTCCCGCTCACCCTCACCCCCAGCCCCTCTCCCAGAGAGCGAAGGGAGAGAAGAAGGTTGTGGTTGACCCTTCTTCAAGAAAATCTCGGTTGGACGACGGACCAGGTACCGGCATTGATCCTTGAGCTGCGTGTCCCCTTTCCGCATTTCATACCAGGTGCGGCCCAGCGTGTTGTCGGTGAGGAACTCGACCACATAGCGGGGCGTGAAGAACTGATTACGAAACGCCAGTTCGTAGGAATTGCGGGGCGCTTGGCTTTCCTTGCGGGCTTGATCGCGCAGTTCCTTGGGCGTGAAATACTGATAAACCCAGCCGATGGTTTCATCCTGCGCCCAAATCTGGAGCCACTGCTCCCGTAATTTGGTTTCTTCGGCCTTGATTCCGCCGCCGTTGAGCAGATCGAGAATCTCATCCAGCGTCTTTTGCCGAGGATAGAGACGGTTGGCCGGGTCGTTGGGATTGAACAGGACGCCGATTTCATTGGACAGTGTTCCGCCCAGCCAGTCCAGGAAATGCCGATAGGCCACGTCCTGCTGGCCGGTGTTGAAGAGCCGCTCATCGTCCTCATGCTCAGCCAGATAGAACTTCACGCCATTGGAGTTCACACCCCGGCTGACTGCTTCCCGGAACTTCTGCCCGCCGACGTAGACCTCACGGGCATCCATCATCTTGTAGGCGCAGAGCCGATTGAGATGGGTAAAGGCGATTTCCCGCACCAACTGATCGAGAGATTCCTTCGGCTTGAAGCCACGGGCCTTGATATGGGTCAAGTGGTCAAGAATATCCCGGCGAGAGGCTTGATCCTCGTCGCTCAGGTGGCTCATGGCGGCGTTCGGATCGGCAGTGACTTGATCCTTTCTGGCGAAGATGCCGTACTTCCCCTCCAGCTCCTGCGAGATGGCGTCTTCCAGCCGCTTGCGGCACTGTGTAACGACATTGCGGAGCTTATTGCGAAGTTCCTGATCCATGACTCACTCCAGAATAATGATCGCGCCTTCGTCAATGCACTTCTGAAGGGAATCCCGAATCAACCCGAGGGCTTGATCGAGTTCATCCTGGGTTTGAATCGGCTTATTGAAAAACGCCGAAACCCGCACTTTGCGTACCGGGGCTTTCTGCTCACTGCCCATCGACAGCTCTTGCAACTTGACCAAAACCGACGACTTCAATCCTTCAATAGCGGCAAGGTCCGATTCCATTTCCGTCAGGCTGGCCTTGCCGAGCGATTTGCCTTGCTCGACGGTTTCCTTGTCGTCATCGCAGCCGACCCGTGCTTGTAGCGGCGACAAGAGCGAAGAAGCCATGCCGGGGTTGTTGGCTTCCAGCGATCCCCATTCAGCGCGGTTCTTGATGTCCTCGATGGCCGACGCATAGGACTGCTTGCGGCGGTCAAACAGCTCGCAGTAGGCAGTACGGTAGGCATTCAAAACCGTCTGGGTACGCTCGACAATCGTGTCCCACGCCTCCATGAACTGCTCGGAGACCAACAGGCTTTTCAGTTCCGCAACGATAGCGCTCAATTCGGGCGCGGGATGGTGGGCGGCGAGGCGCTGCCACACCAACTCAGTGGCTTGCCGAGCCTGACGCAATATCTCAATAGCTTCGGCATTCAGCGCTTCCCGCAGCTTCCTGACCTGGTCGCGGGTGACGGCGAAATCCGCGCCCTCCTCGGTGAGCATCCGCACGCAATCATCCGACGACGACGACTGGATGCCCGCCAAGGTCTGCTGGTATTCGGCCACCATCGGCAGAACCGGGAGTTGGTGCGCCTCAGCGGTAGCCTTCAACGGATAGAGCTTGGCCAGTTCCTCCTCAACCACCTTTTTGAAGGCCGTAGCAATCGCGCCTTCTTCGACATTGACTTCTTCTCCGGTCAGCTCTTCGAGTCGCTGAACCGCCTGGGTGAGGGTTTTGAGGCCCATGGATTGCCGGGGCGAGAACAACGACGACCGGAACGCCGAATTGCTGGTGAAGGGCGTGCGGGAGGCCGGGTCTTGATAGTGGTGGTAACGATTGCCTTGATGGGTCACTTCGATTTCACCGGCCCGGAACAGCGTGGCGAGGATTAACCGCAGCATGTCGCGCTCCCAACCGTAGGGCGTGCCCCCAAAGCGTTTCTCCAGCGCCTTGCCCATGCGGCTGTCTTTGTTGCCGTAGCTGTGTTCATTCCTCAAGTAATCCAGCACTTCCCTGGTCACATCGGCTTGGGCATTGATGACCAGCTTGACCCCGTCTTTGATCACCAGCGACAGTCCTTGCTCACCCTCATAGAAGACCTTCGGCAAAACCTTGAGATCGGCGGCCTTGAGAATCTGTTCGGCCTCATCTCCCTTGAGCGGGCGAGAACCCATCGGCAGCTTGGGGTACAAGTCGGGCACGATCTGCCCAAAGAGCTTCTTGAGGATTTCGCTCAATCCCTTACCTAAACCGGAAGCGTCCTTTTGTACGCCCCGGAACATCCCGGCGCCGCATTCCATCGCCTCGGTCAGCTTGTCCCGAAGCCGGGTCTCGTAGCCGTTCTTCGCGGTTTTCTCGTCCTGCAGGCAGGCGGCTTCATCGGAGCTGATTTTCTGCTGAGCGCTGAGTTGGTTGTACTTGTCCACCATGGGTGTTTTTGCACAACGCCCCGAAAAGGGATATTTCAAAAGTTAAGAGGCCACATAATAAATTAAAATATATATTTTTTTAAGAAATAGTATCTCTGTGTCAATCGCACTGCAAAGACCTTAAATCAGCGTCTCGATGCTTATTCATCTTTCAAAAACGGTCGTTTTCGCAAGATTTTCATATCTTTTATAAAACAACGCCTTATATCTTTCATAAACCACTTTCAAAAGCCAAGACAATGGCAAGAGGTTTATGCAATGCTGCTGGAATGCTCCTTTTCGAGGCGTTGTACAAAACTACCCTGCTTAAGCCACTCACCCGCGCGAGGGTGACCCGTCCGGCCACCGTGACTCGGGTCTTGATCGACAGGGTGGGTTACCTCGGGTTTTAATCGGTTAGGAAATGATGGGCATCCGTGGACGTCCTGGTGGTGTTGCCGCGCGCGGCGCGCGCGGAAATCGCGAGTGGTCGCAAGGCGCGCCGCGCCCTCTCGGCGGATCGAGTCCGGTTCGGCGTCGAAAGCAACCGGATATACCCGGCCCTACTGCTGGCGCCGCGCCGCGCGTTGCCGGAAGAGGATGCGAGCCATTTGCGCCTCGATCCAGTCGGTGTCCAAAGGAGGATAGGGCACGGCCTGGACGGGCGTGACGGACGTGGCGCACGGCGCGTCCGTACCGCGCACCCTGGCGTCCAGGGTTGAGGCCCGCCCCGCCTCACCGCCGTCCCGGCCGCGCCAGGCCCGCCCGTTCCAGCAGCCAGGTCTCGCGGGGTAGCGCCACCGGTCGGGGCGCATCGGGGTCTTGCAGCGCCGCCAGCGTGGGTTCGCCGGGGACGCCGATCTTACCGACCTCGCGCAACAGCCGATAAACGTGGCGCAGCCAGTGCGGAAGGCTTTGCTCCGCAGGACACACCGCCTGCTCGGGGTCGGCCAACAAGGCCAACGCGGTGTGCACCACCGCCTGTTGCCGTTCACCCGTGACGCCGAAGCGCAGGACTTGATCTTTCGGCGTCTCCCAGAACACCTCCAGTACGCCGTCCCGGTAGGACGCGGCCGGTTGCAACCGAGCGGCCTGGCGATGGGTCAGGCCGATCACCCGCACCAGTTCGAGGTGCAGCGCCACTCGCGGATCGGCGGCACGGATGCGGTCGATCCGCTCGGCGATCGCGTCATCGCTCAGCGGTAACGGAGGACGCGGGGCGTTTTCGCCCGCCGTCGGTGGTGGCCCGGCGGCGCGCGCCAACGGGATCAAGTCCGGCCGCGCCAGCCAGCCACAAAGCTGGGCCAGCACTTGGGCCTGGTTGCGAACGGTCGCGGCGTTTTGGTCAGGCCGGGCGGACCAGTACCGGCGTAGCACCTCAATATGCCGTTCACTCAGGGCGTCCGGGGTGGACAGGG
>JAGRHM010000300.1 GCA_020445005.1 Candidatus Competibacteraceae bacterium
CCACCTGAATCGCTTCGATCTTGCGACCAATTTCCTCAGTGGCCTTGGCAGTTTCCTTCGCCAGTTCCTTGACCTCGTTAGCGACTACAGCGAACCCCTTGCCCGCCTCGCCCGCGCGCGCCGCTTCAATCGTAGCGTTGAGCGCCAGCAGATGTGTTTGTTCGGCAATCGAGGTAATGACCTTGATAATGTTGCCGATGCCTGCGCTGCTATCGCCCAGTTTGCGAATCGTCGCGTTGGCGTTTTGCGCCATGCTCACCGCCGAGGCCACAATCTTGGTGGCTTCAGCGGCATTCTGAGCGATTTCACGAATGCTGGCGCTCATTTCTTCGGTGGAGGCCGCCACCGCTTCAACATTGTTGCTGACCTGATCGGCAACCGCAGTGGCCATGGAGGCTTTGTTGGAAGCCGCCTCGGCGTTGCCGCCCATCTGATGGCTGACCATCGTCAGCTCCTCAGCGGCGCTGGCCAAAGTTTGTGCATTCTGCCCGATTTGAGCCATGCTGTCGCGCAAGTTCGTCAGCAATTGATCCAATTCCTGCGCGACCTGTGCGACGGGATCGGCACCCGTCATGTTCAGTTCCTGGGTCAGATCACCATCGGCAGCCGCTCGCACCGCTTGCAGCATCTGCTCAATCCGGGTTTGCAACAGTTGACAGAATTCCTTATCAAACTCAACGACTTCCTTGGCCACAGGCGGGGCGACCGGAACTTTTTCCATGACTTCGCGGGGACGGGACGGTTCTGTTTCCTCGGTCAAACGCTCCCAGGTCATCAACGGCCCTTGATAAGCGCCGTCCGGGCCGTGAATCGCGATAAAATGCACGGTAAAAGATTCCTGACCCAGCGTAAAGGTTGCCTTATAGGGCAGGTGGGCCGGAAGATAAGCTGGGTCCGAGGCGATCCGCCGTAACTCGTCCTGACGCCGATAAAGCGCATCGATGGGCTGGCCTATGAGTTGACCGACGTTGATCGACAGATGGGGCTCCAACTCGCGCAACGTCCGCTCCATGGCCGGATTCATGTAGCGCAACTGGAGGTTGCGATCGGCAATCATGATATTGATCGGCGCGCTTTGCGCCATCGACAGAACGCGATTAGCTTGGTCGCGCTGTTCTGCAGCCTGACTCCAGTTGACCTGATCCGCCTGGAAAGCTGACTGAATGTTAGCGATAGCCTGATTCAATGCTTGCGTCATCTGGCCTAACTCATCGTCTGCGATGATCGGCGCCTTTCGGGACAGATGGCCGTTCGCAAGATCGCGCGCGAGTTGCGACGCGCCCTCGATACTGGTTTGCAGGTTGCGGCGCAGCAGGAAAAACAGCACAAACAGAGGGCCGGCCAGAATCGCGATGACCAGGATTTGGCGCAGAAGGGCGCTGAGCAGCGCATAGTTTTGGTCATCGAGATAAACCCCGCTGGTTAGCACCCAGTCCCAAGGGACGAATTCCCGAGCGTAAGCCACTTTAGCAGCCGGTTTGCTACTGCCGGGTCGCGGCCATTCATAAGTCATAAAACCACCGCCTTCCCGACGGGTGATCTCAACCAGATCGGCAATAATGCTGGAGAGCAGGTTGGCGTCGCGGCCGCCGCGCAACGGTTGGCTTTCGAGATCCGGGCGCGTGGTCTCCAGCAACAGGCGCTGATCGGCATCGATGATGATGAAATAGAGATCCTGATAACGCATGTTGCGCAGGGTCTCGATGGCCAGTTTTTGCGCCTGTTCGCGGTTTAGCGCTCCAGCCTGCTCCTGCTTCTGGTAGCGTTCGATAACGCCTGCGCCCATTTCAACTACGTTTAACGCCAGGTTTTGGGCGGCTTCCAGGGATTGCGAGCGGTCCTGGAGCGACAGAATGGCCAACAACGCTATGCTGGCGATGGCCCAGCCGACGAGCAGGGCCAATTTACCTTGCAAGTTCAATTTTTTTAAAAGCATCATGCCAGTCACTCGGTTTTTTTCGCCGTTGTGCGATAACGGTTCAGGAGAGCCAGGTTGAACAGTTTGTCGATATTAATCGTGAGCAACAATTGGCCCTGGAGTTTATATGTGCCCTGGATCAGCTCGCGGGCGATGCCTTCGAGAGTATCCGGCGGACGTTCAAAGCAGGATGGGTCGACTTCCAGCACGTCGCCAATGCGATCCACCAACAGGCTGAAGGTGCCTTGGCGGGTCTGAACCACAATATTAATGGGTCGATGATCATCCTGCCGGTCGCCGACCTGGAGTAATCGCCGCAGGTCGATGGCGGTGACGATTTGACCTCGCAAGTTGATCAGCCCGCGCACGACTGACGGCGCCAGAGGCACCGGGGTGATCACCTGATAACGAATCACCTCCTGGACTTTTTCCACGTCGACGCCAAAAAACCGGTCTTCCAGGAAAAAGGTGCAAAGCTGGTGGTAATCCGCCATCGGTTCAGGCCTCCTCAACCAGCGCCAGCAAGGGCGTCATCCGCTGCAGGAAGCTCTGCACATCGAACAACTCCGTCACCCGACCCTGGATGACCAGCGTGCCGACCACGCCGGCGCGGGTCGCCCGACCCTTGGTTTCAAAAACATCCTGAACGATATCGATGATTTCATCGACCACCAGCCCAATGCGGCGAGCGCCATCGCCGAAGACAATCACCTGCAACAAGGCGGTATTGAATGAGCCGGTTTCGGTGCGCGCCAGACGATCGGAACTGTAACTGGCGCTGAGGACATTCTTCAGGCGAACCAGCGGCAGAATCTGCCCGCGATATTGAACGACGTCGACATCGCCGGCACTTTCCACTTGGCTGGATTCAAATTCTTCCAA
>JAGRHM010000301.1 GCA_020445005.1 Candidatus Competibacteraceae bacterium
TTCATGGATTGCCAGATGCCGGTCATGGATGGATTCCAGGCGACGGCGCTGATCCGTGAACGGGAGCAGCGCCAGGGCCTTGCCCGGTTACCGATTGTGGCGTTGACTGCTCACGCCGTTAGCGGCGACCGCGAGCGCTGTCTGGCGGTGGGTATGGACGATTATCTGAGCAAACCATTCTCGCAGGAGGATCTGGTTGGGATATTGAACCACTGGCTGCCGACGCCCCTGAAACCGCCTTTTGCGCCCACTCCTCCCGCGCCTCTCCCGCAGGTGGGCGAAGACAGTGAATGCGGGGCATGCGGGGAATCCACGGCAGCGATTGATCAGCAGGCCCTGGAAAAAATCCGGATCCTGGAGCGCAAGGGAACACCAAACCTGCTGGCTCGTCTGATCGAGCTTTATCTGCGCGATGCGCCGCGGTTAATCGAACAGATGAAGCAGGCGATTGCTGACGAGGACTACGAAATGCTTCGCATGGCTGCGCATACCCTGAAGTCCAGCAGCGCCAATATCGGCGCCTTGCCCTTGCAGGGTTTATGCAAGGAGCTGGAAATGCAGGCGCGCCGTCGTCAGGTGACGGATGCCGAGGCGCAACGGGTGGGTATTGAACAGGCGTTTACAGCCGCGCAAGCCATGTTACGGAGAGAATTGCCAGAGATGGGTTCCTGATTGAAAAGTAGTCATGCCAGATACTGATACATCGGGCATCCAGGCGATAATCCATTCGATCGCTGGCAAGCCCGTTCCTACTTGTCGGTGTTGTTGGGTATTAGATAGCAATGCCCCCCGGCCTGCTTGGCCAAGTACATCGCATGGTCGGCATGGCGCAGGAGGGTATCGGCATCCGCTCCATCTTCCGGGTAGAGAGTGACGCCAATACTGGCGCTGAGTCGCGCCGCGCCATCGGCAAGGGCGAAAGGCGCCTGCAGCGTGGTCAGGACTCGGTCGATGGCGCGTTCCGCTTCTTCAAACGTCGCCAGATCGCCCAACAATACTACAAACTCATCCCCGCCTAAACGCGCGACAGTATCCCCAGCGCGGACGCACGCTGTCAAACGTTGGGCTACTTCAATGAGGATCTGGTCGCCCTGGTCGTGGCCATAGGTATCGTTGATCGGTTTAAAGTCGTCCAGGTCCAAATAACAGATCGCCAGACACCGCTGGTTCCGCCGCGCCTGTATCATGGCTTGCTGCAAGCGGTCCCTGAGTAGAACCCGATTGGGTAAGCAGGTGAGCGCATCATGATAGGCAAGATAATGCATCCGATCCTGCGTGCGCTTACATTCAATGAAGTCCATGGTCAGAGCGGTCAGTTGCTGCAGCGCTTCGACATCATCGACGGTGTAATCCTCCGGTTTATTCCCCACGCCGACCAGGGCGACGACCTGTTTATCAGTCAGGACAGGCAATATCAATTCACGCCAAACCTCGACATAATCGATGGTCAAGCCGTACAGGTCCGGCAAACTCGCATGGTCATTATGAATCGCCGCCCGGCGTTGCTGCACGCAATCGATCCAGACATCGGTCTGATAGATGGGGTAGCGCTGACCTTTGCCGTGCGCTTGGCCACCGCAATTGTCCAGTGTTCGGGTCGACCAGGCTTGCAAAGTCAAATGTTTCTGATTGGGTTCGACAAAATGAAAGAAAGCGATTGTACTGCCGGTCAGGTATTCCGCCTCATCCAGCGCTGCTTTCATCAGGTCATCCAGGGCGCCGGTTAGCGCGATCTGCGATAGGCGCATGCGGATTTTCAGCAGCGTTTCCGAGCGTTGCCGGCGATCGGTATCACGGATGAAGGCGAAAAACCGGTCGCCCGCGCTCGGCCAGTAGCTGACATTAACCTCAGCGCGCCAAACCCGACCGCTCTTCGCCCGATGCCAGGTCTCAAACAAGTCGCTGCCTTCACGACGCACCTTGTCGATATGGGCGCGGATCTCCTCCGGGTTCTCATTGGCATCCAAAGCCATGATCGACAGAGATCGCAATTCATCGCGACTGTAGCCGGACAGATGCGCATACGCCTCATTGACTTCCAGTAGGCGGCCTTGTGAGTCCACCACCCAGAAGCCGTCTGCCGACGTCTCAATCACCGCTCGATATTGCTCTTCACTGCGTCGCAGGATGGCTTCGGCCTGTTTTTTCTCGCTGATGTCGCGCGTGATGGTGATGAAAATATTGCGCCCGCCGATGCGCGCGCCGCACGCGCTGACTTCGGCATCGTAAAGCGAGCCGTCCTTGCGGCGATGACGGGTTTCGAAAGTAGCGTTGACGGCAAGGGGGGCGGCAAATCCAGCGCGGATATCCGCCTCGGTCATGTTGGCATCTATATCCCAGGAATACAGGCCGATCATTTCTTCCGGCGCATAGCCCAGCATCTCGGCAAAACGCCGGTTGACCTCGATAATCCGATGGTCTTCGTCAAAAATGGCAATCCCGTCGAGAGAGTTTTCGATCAACGCGCGACGCCATTCGGCTTCGTTTTCCAACGCTATCTGGGCCGCTTTCTCAATACTAATGTCGCGCGATACCCCAATGAGCGCCGGCTGGCCGTTCCAGCGCCCTCTTACCACCCGGGTGTCCACAGGTATGCGCTCACCATCAGCTTTCAGCAACGGCAACGGGCACGTCGCACGAGTTCCGGCCAGCATTTCAGCAACGATCTGGCCAATTTCACCATGAACTTCAGGTGGATGAACAGTGCTGACCGGTTGGCCGAACAACGTATTGCCGTAGCCCAACCCCTTCGCCACCGCCGGATTGTAGTACAGGATGCGGCCCTCCAGATCGAGAACGAAGAGATAATCGTTGATCGTGGTAAAGAGTTCCGCGAGATTTTGCTGTTGTCGGAACGCCTCTTCCTGGACGAATACACATTCCAGCGCCTGCGTGAATTGGCGGGCCAACGCTTGCAAAGCGGTCACCGTTAGTGGCCCGACCATCCCAACCTGTTTGCTGGCCAGGTTGAGACAGGCAACCGGCTGACCTCGAACATGCACCGGCAGCACCACCAATGACCGGATGCCCTCTTCAACTAGCACTAATTCGTGAATTAGTGCGGGATCAGTGCAATGTTCCTGTTCAGGCGTACAACTGCAGCGTAATCGGCCTTCACGGATAATAGCCGCTTGGGGCGAATCGGCGGCTAGATGTTCGACCCTGGCGAAAAAAGCCGGAGACAGTCCCTTTTGAGTCACTAACCGATAGCTGTTATCGGGTTCGCGCCAGTAGAGTCCGCCGCTATCCAATTCCGGAAGGCTCAAGGCGTTTTCCAGAATCGCTTTGAGCAATTTCTCCCGGGTGGGTTCTTGAGCGAGAATTGCAGAAAATTCATGCTGCGTTTGCAGCAACAGCTCCATGTGTTTGCGTTCGGAGATATCCAGTTGAACGCCGGCAGTGAGCAACGGGCGGCCGTCTGTATCCCGTCGCATGACCCGACCCCGCGCGTGGAACCAGCGCCATTGGCCATCCGCGGCGCGCAAGCGATATTCGATCTCGTACAACGAATTTTCCGGCGTCAGCGCCGCCGCAATGCGCGCCTGCACTCCAGGCAAGTCATCGCGGTGGATCAAACCGAGCCAGGCGGCCAGACTGGACGGCGCTTGCCCGATGTCATAGCCCAGCAAGGCGTACAACCAGGGACTCCAGAAGAGGCGGTCATTGACATGGTCATACTCCCAGACGCCAATATCGGTGGCCTCCAGCACCTGATTCAAGGCAGATTGCAATAAAGGAGAGGCGCTGCGCGGCTCGTTTTGCATCGGGGCAAGGTTATAATAATTAAGTCAAGAAAGTGGTTTACGCCATTGTCAGTTGCTTGTCCAGTTTGAAAAAACTGTCAGATTTTGCAGGTCGCGGGTCTATTGATCCATAGACTGGGTGGGTGGTTGTTGTCAACTCAGATCACATCGCCATGCCGCATCAACCTGCCCTTATCTCCCCTCGAAAAAGTCGGACATCGCGTATACAATGACCTTGCATTTAATAGTGCCTTGATTCCTCAATCCGAACAATATCGACAAATAATTTTTCAAGGAGCGCATGATGTCATCCAAGATGCTGAAGAGTGTGATGGCGGCAGCCCTGACCAGCGGTCTTTTCACCGGGGCCGTCCAAGCTTACGAGGCCGGTGACTGGCTGGTCCGGGGCGGTATTTGGGGGGTGTTCCCCGAATCCGATAACCTAACGTTCAATCTGACGCCGAGACAACGAGTAACCCTCGATGTAGACGATGGCTATAGCCTGGGTTTCAACATCACCTACATGGTCAATCCGAATATCGGTGTCGAACTATTGGGCGCCTGGCCTTTCAAGCACGATATTAGCATCAGTGGATTAGGTAAGGTCGCTGAGACTAAGCAGTTACCGCCGACCGTCAGCGTTCAGTATCACTTCATGCCTAGTGGCTCTATTCACCCGTATGTGGGGCTCGGTCTGAATTACACGACTTTCTTCAGCGAGAAGACGAAAGGCGCCCTGCAAGGCGCCAGCCTGAAATTGGATGATTCCTGGGGCGTCGCTGGACAGTTGGGCATCGATGTCGACGTAGCTCCAAACTGGTTCGTGAACGCTGACCTGCGCTACATCAGCATCGAGACTGACGCTAAGGTCAATGGCGACGACATCGGCACCGTCAAGATCAACCCTTGGGTATTCGGCCTGAACGTGGGCACCCACTTCTAAGTCATGCATGACGAAAACGCCCCTCTTAACGACTGGGCAAGGGGCGTTTTAACCCTATTTCGGGGTAGCCTAATTCCGTCAGAGTGACGCCCAGCTCCGCCCGGATATCGCTATCAGCTTCCACCGTGACCTGGCCAGTTGGCACATCAACCTGTACTGCGCGCACCTGAGAATTTTTGCCCAGTCTATCCCGAATGGCGCTGGCGCAACCTTGGCATTTGACGTTCTGAACCGCAAATTCAATTTTCATTTCAGCAATCTCCTCGTGGACTAAGCGTCTTTCTAAATATTATCATTTATTTATCAACAAGTTATTTCATAAGGAATCCGCTTGCGGGCGATAGCTCCAAAATCGCCTGCAAGCAGGATGTCTGCCATCTATGGGTTGGTTGTTGTATAGGCTTTAAAATTTTTCGCGCCATCGAGGCTGATTTTCCACTGATTAATAACAGTTTATCAAAAGCTTCAGACAAAGGAAGTCCGCAGCAATGCCTCGTAATATGTTGCACCAAAATAAGTCATGATATTATCACAATGCTTTAAAATAAAGCATTGTGCACGGTTTTCATGATCTCCGTGGCTCGATATCTTGTCATCATGATTAGAAAAATTCTTCTATGGCATAATTTATGCTAATTGAATCTTCGAGCATAACCCTGCGCACTCTATTGATTCCAACATAACCCCCCGAGGAACTTGCCATAATGAATGCTGCTGATGTAATGAAGCTGATGGAAGAAAAAGGCGTCAAGTTTGTGGATTATCGATTCACGGACACCCGAGGTAAGGAGCAACACGTCACCGTACCCGCCAGCGCCTTTGACGAGGATATCTTTGAGGACGGCAAGATGTTCGACGGCTCGTCCATCGCGGGTTGGAAGGGTATCCAGGAATCGGACATGATCCTCATGCCCGATCCGGCGACTGCTTGCATCGATCCCTTCTTCGAGGAGCCAACGCTGGTTGTGACTTGTGATGTGATCGAACCCAACACGATGCAGGGCTACGAGCGTGATCCCCGTTCCCTGGCTCGCCGCGCTGAGGCGTATCTGAAGTCCACGGGCATTGGCGACACCGCATTCTTCGGGCCGGAAAACGAATTCTTTATTTTCGATGACATTCGCTGGGGCGCCGATATTAGCGGTTGCTTCTATAAAGTCGATTCCTCAGAAGCCGGCTGGAACTCCGAGCGGGTTTACGAGGGTGGCAACTTCGGTCATCGCCCCGGACTCAAGGGCGGCTATTTCC
>JAGRHM010000302.1:0-799 GCA_020445005.1 Candidatus Competibacteraceae bacterium
CACCGGCGGTAAACCGAGATCCTTGACATTGGGTAGGTCGGTTTTGATATTGCGAATCACCATCGACACTTCGCCACGCTGCTTGAAGATGTTGACCCGGAACCGTCCGACCTGGGGTTCGCTGATCGCCAGATTCATCTCCAGCGTCTTCTCGAATTCCCCAATTTGCGCTTTATCCATAACTGAGTAGGCGATTTGCTTGACCCGACCATGCGGCAAAGGCTCCTTGTCCAACGCCCGTAATACGCCCTGGAACTTGGCGCAGGGCGGCGCGCCGGTGCTGAGATAAATATCGGACCCGTCGCGGCGAGCCAGCAACAGCAGGTAATCCTTGAGTTCCATGCCATACTCTCTTTAACATGTTGACTTTAAAAAAATTGGATTTTTTGGCAACTCTCGGTAGCGCGACCTGATCACCGGCCTCTTCGACAGCTACCGGAGACAATTTTCAGGCAAGCATTTGGGAAATTGCGGCGCTACGGGCGAAAATGCCGGTTGCAGGATTCCAAAAAGGCCAACATGATAAGCGTTACCTCATACAACAATAAACATTGAGACGCCAGGACATGTCCCATATTGTCATCCATCGCGATCATCCACTCACCATGGAGCAAGCGCGCGAAGCTGCGGAAACGATTGCTACGCAATTGGCGGACCGCTATGAAATCAACCACCACTGGCAAGATGATTCCCTGCATTTCGAGCGGTCCGGCGTCAGCGGCCAGATCGACCTGGAACCGGGTGCGATCCGCATTAACGTGCGGCTGGGCTTTCTGCTGACGCCGCTGAAATATCAGTT
>JAGRHM010000302.1:854-6680 GCA_020445005.1 Candidatus Competibacteraceae bacterium
CTATTCCTGCTGCAAATCCAGGGGGTGCGCATGACCCGCTTGTATGCGCTCCAAAATGGCACGTTCGCGGCTAACGATAGTCGCGATGAAACTCCCCGCGTTCCGGCCCATGGCGCGGAACGCGTGAAAGCCGACATCCAGGAAATGGTGCAGCTCCCCCACGCCAGCCAGTCGCGCCGGAGTCCTGGCCACTTTCAGCGCAGTATGAATAAAGGGCTTTTGCACGATTCTTTTCAGGTCCTGGCCGAGTTGCTCAATAAGCTCAATCTGATGTCGGCGCAGCGCGTAATTGGCGCAGCACCGATAAGCAGCAACATAAACCGCTTCGTCCAGTGACTCGTGAACCTGGAACTCCGCTGCCAGAACCCGCGTGACGCGCGCATCCAGTTCATAGGACAGGGCATTGAGCTCCAGCGCCAGGGTTGCGGTGTGCAGGACGCTGGCCGGCAGAATATGGGTCATCATTGGCACAATGCGCGCTAGGTCCTGTTCGCGCTGCTGAAAATCCCGATCGCCGTAGAGTTCATCGAGAAAGAACTCCGCTGCGGGTCGATAATCGGGATCAGCCAACAGATCGGCGTGGGTGCGAATCAGCCGCGCTGACTGCCAGCGGCGCAATGCATTGAATTCGTGTTCGATGCCCGCTGCGCCATCGTGATGAAAGGATTGGCTGCGTTGTAACTGCTCCAGCAACCGCACCGCGCTGGCGGGGAGGTCGTCGTGGTTCATGCGGGGGCTCTCCCGGAAAATCCTGACGTTCTTATTGATTAAGAATAGTCCGATCAGGCTCATCCTGATTGCCACAATTGGCCGCGCTGTTGTCGAAACGTGCAAAGAGTTGCCGTCGCTACTTATCACTCTCAGAGTTCTTGCTATGAAAACCGTACCAATCCGAGTAGCCTGGCTGGGAGAACAAAATTGCCGCGATTGCGCCGTGCGCAGCTCGGCCTTGTTTGCCGGTTTAGGGGAAGTAGATTTCGGCGAGCTGCATCAACCCATCGAGGATATCATCCTGGAATCGCCGGCCATGTTGTATCGAGTCGGCGAACGGGGACGGGCTGTGTTCACCCTGCGGCGGGGATTAGTCAAGCTGGTGAAGTATCTCCCCGATGGCAACCAGCGTATTGTGCGCCTGCTGCGCCAGGGCGATACCCTGGGACTGGAAGCGCTGTTGAGTCAGCCTTACCCGCATGACGCCATCGCCCTGACCCATTGCGAGATTTGCACGATCCCCGTCAGTCTGGTGGAGCGTCTGAGCCATGAACAGTCGCGGTTGTGTCAGGAACTGATGACGCGCTGGCAGCGGGCGCTGGCAGAGGCGGATCGCTGGCTGGCGGAATTTTCCACGGGCACCGCGCGCCAGCGCGTGGCGCGGCTGTTATTGTGGCTGTCCGAAACTGCGCCGGGACAACCCGTGCCGCTGTTTGGCCGGGAAGATTTGGGCGCCATGCTCGGATTGACCACCGAAACCGTGAGTCGCACTATCGCCGAACTGCGCCGAACCCGCCTGATTCGGGAAATGCCTCATAACCAATTGACGCTCGATCAAGCGGCCTTGCGCCGTATTGGCGAAGGCATGGTTTAACGAAGATTAAACCTCACCAGGCGACCGTTTGCACCGCAGCTTGCAGCTTTTCGTCACCCCACGCTCTAGCCGGCAGGGGCGGCTGTCCAGCACCTGGCGCCGTCGTACCTTCTCCGGCCTGTTGCAGCTCCACACGCTGCCCGGCGCTTTCGACATACACCCCCTTGCCCGCAAGCATCACGACATCGAGCGTATCCGATCCCGCGTCGAGCAAGTTAAAACCGCCCCACAGTTCGGTGCCGCGAATGCCAATCGTCGCGACGGGCGTTTGCACGCGCCAATCCTCGCGGGACGGTGCTTCTGCTGTAGTTTGCGCCGTTACTGCGCGAAAAACGCCTTTAAATAACTCGAATAACGAGCCGCGATCCTTTTGTGGAGCGACTCCCGCCACCTGTCGAATTACAAATTCCGTATTTGCACCCAGCGTGAGCGTTGTTCCATCCTGCATCCGGGCTTCCAGGCGCGCTTCGGAGCCGGTCATAATCCGGTCGCCGATATGCAGCGGCTCACCTAGCGTCAGCGGGTGACGACGCGCAGCGTTTTCGATCACGACCTCACCGCGCACCCGGGTCACATATCCGGCAATGTTGAGTGGATACTCCGCGTATCCAGCCGCAGTCCATAGCAACAACGTCATGAGTAGCGCTGACCATTGGCTTAAACGCAGCATGGCTTTTCACCTCGCACAAGTTATTTCGCCGTTAACGTAAAGACCCCATTCCATGCCTCGGCAGGCGAATTGGCGCGTAACGCGGCAATTCGCTCCAGGTAGATTCCATACAATAACCGTTCTGGATACCGGTTGTGCAACCCGGTAAACCAAGTGGCGGCCTGATCCCAGTCGCCGGTGCGATAGGCCGCCAGCGCCTGATCATGTTCGACCAACTCTGCGCAGAGTGCTTCGGTCAGCGCATCCGCAGCGCCCAGCGGCTCAAACAAGGTCACTGGCTGTAAGCGGCCCTTGACGCGCACCTGGTCCAGTTCGCGGCAGACCAGATCGCCAACCGCGTTGCGCGTCGTCTCACTGATGATGATCGCGACACCGTATTGCTTGGCAGCGCCTTCCAGGCGCGCTGCCAAGTTCACGGCGTCCCCCAGTACGGTGTAAGCCATGCGGAACTCCGATCCCATGTTGCCGACGCTCATCGCGCCGCTATTGACGCCAATGCGAATATGCAGGGACGGCCAGCCATGCGCGCGCAGTTCCGGCGTTAATTCCTCCAGGCGCGCTTGCATGGCCAGCGCCGCCTGCACCGCATGGCGAGCATGGGCGGAATCAGGCAGCGGCGCGCCCCAAAACGCCATGATGGCATCGCCAATATATTTGTCGACCGTGCCGCGCTGTTCGTGAATCACCTGGGTCAACGGAGTGAGAATAAATTGCATCAAACGGGTTAACTGGTGAGGGTCCAGGGTCTCAGAGAGCGTGGTAAAATCCTGGATATCACTAAACAATACCGTCATCTCGCGACTTTCCCCACCCAGGGCGTAGCCTCCTGGTTGCCGACTCATCTCCGCCACCAGTTCGCGCGGCACATATTGCCCGAACAATCGAGTCAAATGCCGTTCGCGACGGGCTTGAATGAGATAACCATAGCTGTTGTGCAACACGTACAGCAACAACAGGAGCAGCAGCATCGAAGCCAGCGGTAATACCCAGTTTAAAACCTGCCAGGCGCAGAGATTGAAGGCCACGGTCGCAACCGCCAGCAGCAGCGTTCCCAGCAACGCTTTCAACGGCGACGCGAATCCCAGGGCGATGCTCAATCCACCCAGCATCAGGAGCAACAGGGTTTCCAAACCGCTGGTGAACGGTGGCCGATACTTGAGGCGCTGGTCGAGCATCCCGGCAATCAGGTTAGCGTGAATTTCAACGCCGGGATAAATGCTTTGTACGGGCGTCGCGCGCAAATCCAGCAAACCGGCGGCAGTGGTTCCGACCAGGACGATCGCGCCATTTAACACTCTGGAATCGGCCTGGCGATTTAGAATGGCGCGGGCGGACAGGTAGGGAAAGCCACCCTGGGGGCCGCGATAGGGGATCAGCACCGCGCCCTCGGCGTCCACCGGCATGACGAAGACGCCGACGCGCACCGCCTCCACCCGTTGTCCCGCAGCATCGCGATAACCAGCGCCGGCGATCATTTCCAGCGGCGGTCCGTCCATCAGCGTGCGCAACACCGCCAGGCTGAGATTTTCGTAAAGCCGGTCGCCATGGCTTAACAACAAGGGCAATCGGCGAATCAAACCATCCTGGTCCACCAACGGGCTGTTAAAGAATCCGCCGCCATGAGCGCTGGCTTGCAATAACAGCAGGTTAGCGCTATAGCCAGCAGCAACGGCGAAAGGATTCGGCGCACCGGCCAGCACGGTCAGTGGCGCGGCGGCGGGCGGCAGTTGCCCAACCTGTAGATCCTGGCCCTGTTGCCCAGGCAGGGCGAAGGAGTAGCCAAGGACTGTCGGGCGTTTCTGCAAGCTGCCGGCGAAACGTTCGTCGCCAGACCATTGCATGCGCAAAACTGCCCATTCCCTTTGAAAAGCCGGGTCTGCGCGCAACGGGCCCTGCGCCAGCGTTTGCAGAATGCCCAGCGCGGGATTGCGCTCGGTTTCCGGGAACACAATGTCGAACGCCAGCAGGCGAACCCGGTAGTCGGTGAACAGAATATTCGTCAATTCCGCCAACCGCGCCCGTGGCCAGGGCCACTGGCCCTCCTGCAGCAAACTGTCCTCGTCGATGTCGACGATCACGATGCGTGGATCGACGCCGCCAGGCAAGGTCAATCGCAAGCGGGCGTCGTAGGCAAAGGATTCCAGTTGATCGACCAGCGCCAGGGGTTGAAAACCGCTGGCGTGCAGCATCAGCGCCAGCGTAACGCCCAGGCTTAGCACGATGCGTATTGGAATATGGAGGGTCCGTGGCATACGGGAATTTTCGTTGTTAACCCAACGTCCGCTCCGGCAGCTTCAATAGCCACCGGCCGGCATTGGCTAGTTGCTGGCGCAACAGCATCCAGTTTTCATCCCGCTTCCGCTGCTCCAGACAACGCAGGAACCGGACTTTCCCGGCCTCGTCTTGTCGGTCGAGAATCGCCGCCCATAGCGCATCGTTGATGTTGTATACCCGTCCTTCAGCAAGGCAGACGGGAATGACGTTGGCGACCGGAACCGCTAGATCTCTTGCGATGGCTTCGATGGCCGCGCGAATATGGGTCGCCTTGACGTTTTGGGGATGTCGCAGGTCATAGGGGGGTTGCCATTCACGATGGGGACGCAATTGATCAATATGGCTGACCACGACCAGCAACGGCGGCGATCGACGATCCAGGCTTGCGGAAAGGCCGGCGCGCAGCCGGTCCAGGCATAACCGGTCCAGTTGTCGGTCGGGACGATGAGCGGCGCAGACCCAGAGAATCAGGTCAGCTTCCATAGACGCCTGCTGCAACGTTTTTTGACTGAGCGAATCGCTATCACAGCCGGGCGTGTCCATAATCAACGCTGCGGTCAGTCCTTCTCGCGCCAGGCGGTAGGGTTGCAACCCCGGCGTCGTATCCAGCAATACATCGGTCGCCGCGGTCAACTGGCCAAATAATGCGTTGATCAAACTGGATTTTCCGGCATTTGCGCGTCCCATGACCACGATGCGCAGCGGCTCGCCCGTTCCAGGAGCTTCCCCGGCGGCTTGGGTCATATCCCGGTGAGAAGAGGGCGTCGGCGTGGCCTCCGGCGCTTCATCGCTCAGGGTCAACCGCCCGCTATAGAGTTCGATAGCGTAATAACCGATCTTGCGGACGTATTCCCGTAACAGCCAGCGCTGGGTTTCCGTCCAAGCCTGGTTATATGCTTGGCCGCGCAGATGCCCCCAGGCTTCGCTCAACAGAGCATCCAGCGGATTGACGACCAGCCGGCCCGCGCGATAGAGATTCATCAGCCGTTTGGCGGCATCCTTCCAGCGCCAGGCGCGCGCCAGATCACCGATGGTCAGCCGATGGCTGAGCGGAATGTGCGCAGTAACCGTGATGCGCAGGTCGCGACTGGCGCGTTCAATGATCAATAGAGTATGGGGTACCGTCAGCTCCAGCAGGGGCCGTTCCTCCGCCGGGTGGTAGTAACGCGCTACGGTATCCAGCGTGTTCCGTCCTAGGGCCCACAATCGGCCGCCGTCGTGCAAAGGCCAGTCTTCCGGGTTCGTATCCTCCGCCAATCGCTCGACTGCCGCCCAAGCCCCATCCGCCTTGGGCGGC
>JAGRHM010000303.1 GCA_020445005.1 Candidatus Competibacteraceae bacterium
GCCAATCCGCAGCAGGTGAATGAGTTGTTGACGGAGAAGTTAAAGGGATAGAGCAACGTTTACCGGGACTGTAGTAAAGAGCGGCTATCCTGCGGTATAAATTTTATCCAAACCGTTTAGCCGACAAGGGAAGACTAAGCAATGCGTTGTCCCGAGTGTAATCACAACCAGAAATACAAGGATGGTACGCGCTGCAAACAGTGTCGCTATCAATTCGTCTTCCGCAAAAAAGAGGATCAGATCAGCGACTTTACCCTGCGGCAAATCATCAAGCGCCTATCGGACAACGGGCAGTATGCGTTCACCGCCACGCAACTCGCTCTGGAAATCTGCCGCTTCTGGCGCAAAAAGACCTTGGGGCCAATCGGTTGCAGTGTCATTGCCCTGGTCGTGAGTGTGATTGGCGGACTGATCGTATTCGACGATTGGAGCTGGTTTGGCGGCCTATTGTGCTTTGCGGCGCTGCTGCCTTTGGCAATCTGGCTGGGTCGGGGCGGCAAAGGCAAGCTGTCCTTCCACAAAGCCCGTGACACGATCAATCGCTACCATCAGGCCCATCCGATCAGCGAACTGGCGGATGGCGCAGCTTTTCGCCAGCAAGCTCCGCTGGAGGATTTCCAGGACCCGCACTATGCCCCGGAACGAATCCTGGTGGTGGAACGGGATGATCTGGTGGATATGCTGATTCGTAACCGCTTTCACCTGACGGCCAAAGCCGCCGTGGTGAGTCGCACCGGTTACCCGGCGCGCGTGTTCGCCGTGTGCCGGGAATTCCTGCGCAATCATCCGGGTACTCCCGTGCAAGTTATTCATGATGCCTCCGCCCAGGGATTCGCCCTGACTACGCAGTTGGCGAGCGACGCCCAATGGCAGTTTGCCCGGCAACGTCTGGTTGATCTGGGTATCTCCAGAACAGCGCTGGAAAATCATTCTGCCCTGCCCTGGCTGCCCCCTGATCAAAGTCGGCGCGACGGCGCATTCGGCGGTAATGCAACGGAAAGGTTGCGCAGTGGTTGCCGCGTTCCCGTGGATTATGTGGGGCCGAAACCGATGCTGAACCTGCTCGGCGCGGCGGTGGTCGCCGGAACCTTGCTGTTGGCCCCAGAGATTCTGAACGCCAGCGGCGCTGAAATAGAAATCGATTATGGTTGACGCCCTGAGTAATCTCTAGCATGGCCTGCCTGTTCGGTTATTGCGGACCGCCGGCGGACGGCTTGCTGGCGCGCATGGCGGCGTTGCTGACCCATCGCTGTCCGCTGGGCTGGGAACAGACGCAGGGAACTACTGTCACCGGCGATTCTGTGGAAATCGGCCACGGTCGCACTGCCTGGAATCAGCCCACGCAACTCGCCCAACACGATCATGAGGTACTCGGCTATGGCGGCGTCTTGTTCAATCGGGATGAGCTTGGGCCGCAAGACGCTGGGTTAATGCCATCCGCCGCCCGGCTGTTAACGCAACTCGCTGATGCGCCAGAACCTCGTCTCGAAGCCTTGACCGGCTGTTTTGTCCTGGCGGCAAATTTGGGCGACGCCTTTTATCTGCTGCGCGATCCCGCCGGGGTCAAGGTCATTTACTGGACTGTATGCAATGGCCGATTATTGTTCGCCAGCGAAATTAAGGCGCTGTTCGCTGACCCTGCCCTGCCGCGCCGGATGCGTCTTGGCGCGCTGCTCGAATATCTGAGTTTCAGCTTCGTGCCAGGCGCAAGCACCATGTTCGAGGGCATCGAGGAGCTGCAACCCGGCTCTATTCTGCGTTTCCATCGCGGCCAAGCGCGAATCCGGCGGCATTTTCGCTGCGAGGACTGGGCGGCGTCAGTCCCCTCCTCTACGCGCGCCGTCGATTATCCCGCCTTGGTGCGCGCCGCCCTGGAACAGTCGGTTGCCGAGTGTCTGACCGTCCAACCCGATAAACCGCCCGCAGTGTTCCTGTCCGGCGGCATCGACTCCAGCGCGGTGCTGGCGGTCGCGGCTCAGCAACGGCCGGAGGTCCGTCTGCCGACCTTCTCGGCGCACTTTGGTGCGGAGTACGCCCGCGAAAATGCATTTATTGAGCTGATGGTGGATCGCTTCCGCACGGACCATCACTGGCTGGAGATCCGGCCTGGCGGATTTCTGGAGCGGTTGCGGGAAATTATCTGGCGCCTGGATGATCCGATTGGCGATCCGGTCACTGTACCCAACTACCTGCTGGCGCAAGCGGCTTCCCAGGTCGCAGACGTCGTGTTAAACGGCGAAGGCGGCGACCCTTGCTTCGGCGGCCCGAAAAACATCCCCATGCTCATGGCCCAACTGTATGGTCCCCTACCGGGGGAACCGGCGACAGGTTGGCTAGAGCGTAATTATCTACGCGCTTTCCAGCGTTGCTATCAAGACCTCAGCGCGTTGCTCAACCCAGACCTGTTGCGGGAGGCGGGCGGCGAAGAAGCGCTGATCGCCCTGCTGGAACCGTATTTCCATGCGCCCGAACCCCGCGATTTCGTCAATAAATTGATGAGCATTAATATCCGGCTCAAGGGCGCCAACCTGATTCTGGTCAAGGTCGAGAAAATGAGTGCGGCGCATGGTCTGCTGGCGCTGCCGCCGCTGTTTTCCCGGCGCATCATTGAAACCAGCATGCGCTGTCCGCCGAGCGTCAAGTTGGAAGGCGCGGTTGAAAAGAGCGTTCTCAAAAAGGCGGTGCGGGATTCTGTGCCGGAAGCGATTATCGCCCGTCCCAAGTCGGGAATGATGGTGCCGGTGCGCTTCTGGTTCCAGGGCGAGATGCGTCGTTACGGGCAAAAACTGCTGTCTCGTTCGCAAATCCAGCGCGGTGGTTTGTTCAACCCGGATTATGTGGAACGATTGCTGAACTATGAAATGGAAGGCGTCCCTGGTCTGCGGCACGGCTTGAAACTGTGGATGCTCATGACCTTTCTGTTATGGCATGAACAGATGGTGGAAGCGCCGATTTTCCCGTCGTAACCATCCGGGATGTACATCCCGGCGCCGAGCGTAAAGGCTCATAAATTCCTGGCGAGACGAAAGCCCAGGTCGGAGTTGGTGGCTACACTGGGCGCGCTCCTGCCGCGGATGGCCGACCGGACGTCCTCCGGGCCGCCGCCCCAGCCACCGCCCCGAACCACCCGCCAGGCGCAATTTTCACCCGGCGGACCTTCCCACGCGGTTCCGGCGGCGGGAACCGATTCCAGCGTGTCCGCAGAGCAATCCCGCACCCACTCCCACACGTTGCCGAGCATATCCGAAAGACCGAAAGCGTTACGTTTGAAACGGCCCACCGGCGCGGTGTAAATCGTTCCGTCGTCACACGTCGCGAAAGACCCTTTAGATGTGGGATAATGGCGTTTCAGCGCCTGGTCCGCCGCGTTGGCGAAATCGCAGCCGGCATTCAGGTCGTCGCCCCAGAACCGGCTGGCGGCGCTGCCGGCGCGTGCGGTGTACTCCCACTCGGCCTCAGTCGGCAGGCGATAGATCTGGCCCGTGCGCCGGCTCAGCCACTCGGCATAGGCCACAGCGTCGTTCCAGCTGACGCACACTACGGGGTGCGCATCGGTTTGCGGGAAACCGGGATCGCGCCAATGCCGGTCCTTGCGCTGCTCAATATCCGTCCCCGCTTCGCTTACTACGTAACAGCCATCGCCCGCTTCGGCTTGAGTCACATAGCCGGTCGCCACGACAAACGCCCGAAACTCCGCCACCGTGGTCTCGCAGCGGGCGATAGCGAAGGGACGCACGACAACGATTTCCCGTTGTGGCCCTTCTTGTTCAAGCCGACCCGCCTCATTGCTGGGCGAACCCATGACGAAACGCCCCGCTTCGATCACGATCATCTCCGGGCCGAGACCCGGCGCGTTCGTGCAGGGGACGGCGGGCAAGGTGGGCGGGACCGTGGCGACCCGCTTCACTATTGCTTGCGGTCTAACTTGATTGGCGGGTTGAGTCGGTGGGGGCGAGGAAACTTCCTGCGCCGACGCCGGCACGCCGCCCAATCCCAGCGCCAAAGAAATAATCCAGATCAGTATGCGAACAGCGCACAAAGGATAGCAACCAGTCACAAGATCACCTTCAGCAAACTCCACAAAGGGCCTGTCCAAAAATAAGTGGAACAAGTTATGGTAATGGGCGATGATGTTGACATGGAAGCTGAGGATATCATCGAAACGCTCCGCAAGAAATTTGTGCGGGTTGCCCCGGTGCTGGACGAGCGGGGCCGTCGGGTGTGGGCCGCGGCGGAAGCGGAAGCCTTGGGGTATGGTGGGCAAGGTCTGGTCGCGAAAGCGACGGGGCTAGCCCGAACCACGCTCTACCGGGAAGGGGTCAGGCAGGCGAAGGATCACCAGCCCTCGGTGGAGCGTATTCGGCGGGTGGGGGGTGGGCGCAAGAAGCTGACGATCCACCAGCCCGAGTTGCGGTCGGCCTTGGAAGCGCTGGTGGACCCGACGACCCGAGGCGATCCCGAAAACCCGCTGCGCTGGACGTGCTTGAGTACCCGTCAATTGGCGGCCACTTTAACCGCCCAGGGTTATCGAATTGGCCGTCAAACGGTGGCTCACCTGCTGGCTGAACTGGGCTACAGTCTCCAGGGCAATTGCAAGACGACCGAAGGGACCAGCCATCGGGATCGGGACGCCCAATTCCATTATATTCATGGCCAAGTTCAAGCGTTCCAAGGTCGGGGACAACCGGTCGTGTCGGTCGATACCAAGAAAAAGGAATTGGTGGGTGATTTCAAAAACGGCGGTCAGGAATGGCGACCGAAGGGAAATCCCGAACGGGTTCGCACCTATGATTTTGTCGATAAGGTCTTGGGCAAGGTGAATCCCTACGGTGTTTATGATCCAGTGGCCAACGTCGGTTGGGTCAGCGTCGGGGTGGACCATGATACGGCGGAGTTTGCCGTGGAGACGTTGCGGCGGTGGTGGGAAAAAATGGGACGTGTCCGTTATCCCGCCGCGACGGAAGTGCTGGTGACGGCCGACGGGGGTGGCAGCAACGGATCGCGGGTTCGGTTGTGGAAAGTGGCCTTGCAGCGGCTAGCGAATGAAACCGGGCTGCGGATCACGGTGGGTCATTTCCCGCCAGGGACGAGCAAGTGGAACAAGATAGAGCATCGCATGTTCAGACATATCAGCATGAATTGGCGAGGAAAACCTTTGGTTAGCCACGAAGTCATCGTCAATTTAATCGCCAGTACCACCACGCAGACGGGCCTCAAGATCGAGGCAGAGATGGATCACAACCTCTATCCAAAAGGTCTTCGGGTCACGGATGAGGAACTCGAAAAAATCAACATGCAAACAGCCGACTTCCACGGTGAATGGAACTACACCATCCTGCCATCAACGTAAAAGTTGTTGCAATTATTTATGGACAGGCCCAAAGGGCAACAGCACAAAGGGCAAAGGGTCATCAATCCCTGGCGAGACGAAAGCCCAGGGCGTCGAAGGCATCACCGGGCGCGTCCCTGTCGCGGAAGGCCGACCGGACGTCCTCCGGGCCG
>JAGRHM010000304.1 GCA_020445005.1 Candidatus Competibacteraceae bacterium
TTCAGCACTTCCAGGGGCTTCTTCTTAGCCTTCATGATATTAGGCAGCTTGACGAAACGCGGTTCATTCAGGCGTAGGTCGGTCGTTACCACCGCAGGCAGTTTCAACGCAACCGTTTCCAGGCCACCGTCGACTTCACGGGTTACGTTGACCGTTCCCTCGCCCACTTCAACCTTGGAGGCGAACGCACCCTGTGGCCAGCCCAGCAACGCGGCCAGCATCTGGCCGGTCTGGTTGGCGTCATCGTCGATCGCCTGCTTGCCCAGAATCACCAGGTTCGGCTGTTCCTTTTCCACTACCGCCTTGAGCAGCTTGGCGACCGCCAGTGGTTGCAGTTCGACATCGGTTTCCACCAAAATGCCCCGATCAGCGCCCATGGCCAGCGCGGTGCGGATGGTGTCCTGGCAGGCGGGGACACCCAGCGATACAGCGACGATCTCCTTGACCTTGCCCGCCTCCTGCAGGCGCACCGCTTCTTCTACGGCGATTTCATCAAAGGGATTCATCGACATCTTGACGTTAGCGGTTTCCACGCCGGAACCATCAGCTTTAGCTCGAACCTTGACGTTATAGTCTACGACTCGTTTTACGGCGACTAAAATTTTCATTGTTGACCTTTGCTTTGGGGTTGCTCGTGATTTTGAAATGAACCCATTGGGTTAAACTTTGTTAAGTTATGGTATTTAGTCCCCCCCGGCAATGCAATGTCTTTATTGGTTATTGGTTATTTTTCGGAGATGATGAAAACATGTACCCCACTCATGAAGGCTATAACGATACCTTGCACGGTTACTATCTGGAAGATCTCGCAGTCGGCATGCGCGCTTCTCATGCTAAAACCGTCACTGAGACTGACGTCGTATTGTTCGCAGGATTAACCGGTGATAATAACCCCATTCACTGCAATGAAGTGTTTGCCACCCAGACCCAGTTTAAAAGCCGCATCGCCCACGGCATGTTCTGCGCCGGCCTAATTTCCTGCGTAGCGGGCACCCGCCTGCCTGGACCCGGCGCAGTTTATGTGGACCAGCAACTGCGTTTCACGGCGCCAGTGCGCATCGGCGACACTGTCACGGCGCTTTGCACTGTTCAGGAGATTATTCAGGAACGGCGGCGAGTCATCATGAGCACGATCTGCACGGTTGGCGACAAGGTCGTGGTCGAGGGGACCGCAACTTTCCTGGTCAGCCGCCGGCCCAAGGCCTGATTCACTCTTCCATGATCACCCGGAAACCGGTCAGCGCATTACGCTCGTCCGGTTTCCTGGGCAAGCGCTTGGCTGAGCGCAAATCGCCCGCGCCATTATTCCAGGATCCGCCGCGCGTGACCCGCTGGCCCTGGTTAGATCGCCGGGCCGAACAGCGTTGTTCCTCGCCGGTATAGTTCGGATAGTATTCCGAACAGGTCCATTCCCAGACATTCCCCGCCACATCGTGCAGTCCCAGGGCATTAGGCAGATATTCGCCCACCTGCGCGCTCACTGACTGGCCATCGTCCAGATTGCCGATGGATGCCCCAGTCGGATCGTTACGGTCGGAAAAGTTGGCGTAACGAGGATCGATCGTGTTACCCCAATAATATCGGGTCTCAGTTCCAGCCCGGGCCGCATACTCCCACTCGGCTTCCGTCGGCAACCGAAAACGCTTGCCCGTGCGCGATTCCCAGCTCAACCATTCGACAAAAGCCTGCGCTTCATCCCAATTCAGGTTGACCGCGGGTTGCGTGTCGGTGTTCAGGGAACGTCCCTGAAAGGAGCCACTGTCATGCTTGGGTTTAAAACGCCGGTACTGGCCGTTGGTCACCTCGGTTTTACCCATCCAGAATCCTGTCACGCACACCTGATGCAGCGACTCGTCGCCACCACGATCCCGCTCGTTCGGGGGGCTGCCCATATTGAAGCAGCCAGCTTCGACCCAGTGTAAGTCAATACCAGTAGTGGGATCAGTAAATGTTCGAGTGGGCGGCGCGGCGCGTTCGGCAGTCAGTAATTCATTCTGGGCCGCGATCAGCGCCGGATGCTGGCGATTGATGGCGCTTGCCCGCTCCAGCGCCTGGTGCGCTTGAGTCCATTCCTTCTGGGTAATGAATTCACGCGCCTGATTAATATACCCCATCAGTTTCGCTTCGCGTTGACGCGCCTCTTCCTGGGCGAGCTGGGCTGCTTCTTCCTCTTGCTGTTTCTTCAGCGCCGCCGCCTCGAGTTGGCGCTGCGCCTGGATGGCCCGATAGTACTCATAGGAAAGCAGGCCAACCCCTGAGGCTCCTGAAATGGCGAATGCGATCAACAACGCCCGTTTCCAGTTAATCGCCTGGATACGGGAAAGCGATGCGATGGGTTCCGGTTCTCCTGCAAGAATAGCCTGCGACGGTTGCTCAACAATGGCCTCCTGCACAACGGCGCTGGGTCGCGACCGGGGCGATGAAAGCGGTTCCGTGCGCTCCACCAGCATGCTCGTGGAAGTTCCGCGCTTTTGCGAGACTTTCTTCAAATGCTCCAGCACCGAATGCGGCGACCGCTTGAGCAGAGTTTGCGAGGTATCAAAGGGAGGTTGTGGCGGAGAAGGCCGTGACGAAAGTTCCGCCTCACTTTCTTGCTCTTCGGACTGGCGCAACTCAGTAGACGGTTTAGCTTCGTCCAGATGATCCCAGATATTCTCCAACATCGACAGGGACAAATCGTCTTGCGCGCCCTGGAGCGGCTCCGAGGCTGCTCCACTGTCGAGCGTTTTTGCCGATACCGGGGATTCCTTACGATCGAGCGTCCAGTCGAGAGACGGGCCAGACGATAAGGAAGGCGTCTCCTGCGGCGGGGCTTCATGGGTGCGCGCTGAAGGATGCGAGGGCTTTGAAGGCGATTTCTGCTTATCAGGCCAATGCGTCGACGGCAAAGAGGGTCTCGACCGCGGAGCAAGCGGCTCGAAGCGCAAGGATGTCGATGAAGGCAAATCCAGCAAATCGGGTCTGATAGGCGGCACCTGCGAGAAATCAACCTGGCTATTCACCTGGTCAGTTTCCTGTAACGCTTGCCGCATGGCGGCTACGCTCTGAAAACGATCCTCGGGACGCACCGCTAACGCCTGGTCGACGACTTGCAACAATCCGCGCGAGTAAAGACCCGCGCCGATCTCAATCGCGGGCTGGACCGGATCCTTCAATACGCGGCCCGGAGCTTCGATGGGCGGAGCGCCGGTGATGCAGCGGTAAAGAACGGCCCCTAGCGCATAGATGTCGGTCCAGGGACCATAGTCTTCGCCGACCGTCACATATTGCTCAATCGGCGAATACCCCGGCGTTACGACGCTGGTAACGCTGCGGGTGCGCCGACCCAGCGCTTGTCGGGCGGCGCCGAAGTCGAGCAGCATGACATGGCCGTCGCGACTGCGAATGTAAAGGTTGCTCGGCTTGAGATCGCGGTGCAGATAATTCTGGCTATGCACGGCTTCCAGCGCCGGCATAATGTCGCCCAGCAGACGGTGCAATTCATGCTCGGCGAGAATGCCGCCGCGTTGCAGCATGGCGCTCAGCGATTCGCCATCCTCATACTCCATGACGATATAAGCGCTGCCGTTCGCTGCGAAGTAATCGCGCACCCGCACCACGCCGGGATGATTGACTTGCACCAGAATCTTGGCTTCATCCAGGAAGCGTTCCAGACCCCACTGGTAACAAGCAGGTTCGCCCTGCCGGGCTGGAATTTGTCCTTGGGCATTTGGGCGGACATTGACGCCATTGTGATCGCGATAGGCCCATTCCGCCGGAAAGTACTCCTTGATTGCGACCTCGTTTTGCAGGGCTTCGTGAATGGCCCGATAGGTAATGCCAAAACCGCCGGCGCCGAGCACCCCTTCGATCTGATAGCGATGCAGGTTATAGCCGTTAGGCAGGGCGTTGGTTTCTTCAGTCATCGGGCTGTCCTTTGCAGTGGACTTTGCTGGCGCAAGGGGTGGCCCATCTAGCGCCGGTCGCGGTTAAGCAGTGACGTAAACCCCGCCGATAACCAACGCAGCCAGCGTGGAGCATCGCCTGCGGCGTCTGAAGCGGCGCGCAATAGCACCAGTGTTGCATTATCGGCCTCGACGCCGCCGCGTTGCACAGCTGTATCAACCAGCCGCTGAGCGGCGGCTGCCGAACCATGGTCCAGGGTAGTGTTCCAAACTTCACTTTCGGTGACATGTTCCCAGACACCGTCTGAACAGAGCGCCAGTAGATCGCCAGCCTGAATGACCAGGTCGCCCTGGTCCGCTCGCGGCAATTCCTCGCCGCCCAGGCAGCGGTATAGCCGGTTCTGCGCTGGATGCGCGCCCATCTCGGACTCCTGGATTTCGCCAAGATCGGTCAGCAATTGCACCACGGAATGATCGCGGGTGCGCATCAGGCGGCGGCCACCCCGGAAATGATAAAGGCGGCTGTCGCCAATATTCAGCCAGTAGGCCCGCCCGCCCGCCAGCCAGACCATAACCAGCGTACTGCGCGCAGTTTCCGAACGATTATTGATCACTGTATGTATCCGCTGGCTCAACTGGTTGAGTGCGGCGGGAGGATCCGTTTCCAGGGAAGACGGCGGATGCAGAATGAAATCTCGGGCGGTGTCGATGACGATTTGCGCCCCGAGCGCACCCTCCAGATGCCCGCCCATGCCATCGGCTACGATCGCCAGCAGACCTTCCCGGTTGTGCGGCTGGAAAAGCCCCCAGCGATCCTGTTGCTCATGGCGACCTCCCTGTTGGCTGGCTGCGCCCTTCTCCCACGGCATGATCGGAGCGGATTCCTCAATAGAAGGCTGCAAGGATGGAGTGGCGCCGGTAGTCATTCGCTTTGTGATCACTATGAATTACATGGATTCGGCTGAAACCGAACAGAACAAACGCGAGAACAGCCTACAACAAGTTGAGCACTTCCTCCGCATGGTTCGCACAATTCGGCTTGTCAATGATATGGGCAATATGGCCGCTCTCGTCAATCAGGTAGGTGATGCGATTCGCCACGCCGAACAGGCTGGCCGCTGTGCCCATCAGACCGCCGTCCATGGCGCCATAGGCCCGACTCACCGCGCCATCGGTATCCGCGACCAGCGGGAAGCTGATATTGTACTTCTCGGTGAAGCGCTGGTGGGAGCTCACATCCTGGGTGGACACGCCAAGAATCGCTGCGTCCTTATCCTGAATTTCCCGATAATGGTCGCGCAGGGAACAAGCCTGTTTGGTGCAACCGGGCGTATCGTCCATAGGATAGAAGTACAGCACCAACTTTTGGCCAAAGTAATCGGATAATTTAACCGTGCTGTTATCGGTGGTGGTCGCGGTGAACTGGGGGGCGGGGTCGCCAATTTTTAGTTTCATGGCTCTTCTCTCACGGGTCGTTGTAACTGAATGGACGCGGATTACCAGTAAATACCTCGTGTGAACTGCGCAAAGGAAATTTGTTCCAGCGAGGGTTCCTGGGATTCGGGATTTGGCGTTTTAGCGGCGGCTGATTCGGGAAACAGCCGAAAGGCCGTGTTCATGATGACCGCGTACACTTTGGGCGCCAAGGCATGGAGCACTTGGGCAAACACGCCGATCCGGGTCGCGATGCGCTCCGGTCGGTAAATAATGGCCTGAACGATCAAGTCAGCGGCTTCGTCCGGGCTAAGCGTGGGCACATGCTGATAAATTTTCGTCGGCGCGATCATCGGGGTGCGCACCAACGGCATGTTAATAGTCGTAAATTCGATGCCGCTGTCGGAGAATTCGGCGGCTGCGCAGCGAGCGAAGGCGTCCAGCGCCGCCTTGGAGGCGACGTAGGCCGAGAAACGCGGCGCGTTACTCAGCACGCCAATCGAGGAAATGTTGATGACGTGCCCATGTTTTTTCGCCAGCATACTCGGGATGAAACCCATGATCAGCCGCAGCGCGCCGAAGTAGTTGAGTTGCATGGTGCGCTCATAGTCGTGAAAGCGCTCCAGCGAGTTTTCAATGGCCCGGCGAATCGAGCGACCGGCGTTATTCACCAGGATATCCACCCCGCCATGCTCGGCCAGCGCCTGCTGAATCAGCGCATCGCAGGAAGCAATGTCGGCGACATCCGCCGCGTAAACGTAAGCGGTCCCGCCACGCGCCTCAATCTCCCGCCGGGTTTCCAGCAGTTTTTCTTCCGTGCGCGCGACAATCAGGGTCTTAGCGCCCGCCTCGGCGACCTTCAGTGCGGCGGCCTTGCCGATGCCGGAGGACGCGCCGGTAATCAACACGACCTTGTCTTTCACCGCTCCGCTCAGCGTACGGTCGACGAACAGGTCGGGGTCGAGATGACGCTCCCAGTAATCCCATAGTTTCCAGGCATAAGTTTCCAGGGGAGGAACAGCGATATCGGTACCCTCAAGCGCCTTCAAGGTCTGGCGACAGTCGAAACGGGTCGGGTAATTGATCAACCCTAGCACATCGGCGGGAATGCCGAGATCCTTGAGGATTTGATCCTTGATCCGCCGCACCGGTTTCAATTGTGACAGCCCGGTTTTGATGATCTCGGGCACGAAGGCGAACATCAAAGCGTTAAAACGCAGCGTCATTTCCGGCGCATGGGCGGAGCGAGCGAACAGGTTCAGGATATCGCCGACGCGATGCGGCTTCGGGTCCACCAGGTGGAAGCATTGACCGTCCAGGCCGGGTTGGTGCGCAATGTGATCCATCGCGTCGACGATGAAATTGACCGGTACCAGGTTCAGCCGACCGCCTTCGATGCCGATCATTGGCATCCAGGGCGGCAGCAAATTGCGCACTTTCTGAATCAGCTTGAAAAAGTAGTACGGGCCGTCAATCTTGTCCATTTCACCCGTGCGAGAATCGCCCACCACTGCGCCGGGCCGATAGACCCGCCAGGGACAGGAGCATTCGCGGCGCACAATCCCCTCCGATTCATGCTTGGTGCGATAGTAGGGATTATCGAGCGCCTCGGCTTCGTCGAACATATCCTCACGGAATACGCCTTCGTATAAACCGGCGGCGGCGATCGAGCTGGTCAGATGAAAGCAGCCGACCTCGACCGCCTCGGCGAAGGCAACGACATGGCGGGTGCCCTGGATATTCACTTTCTCCTGGACTTCGGCGCTGGCCTTGAGATCGTAAATCGCCGCCAGATGAAAGAGGTGATCAATTTGATCCTTAAGCCGGACGAGATCGCTGTCCGCCACCCCCAGGCGCGGTTGCGTGAGATCACCAAGGATCGGCACGGCGCGGTCGGCGTTCTGGCCCCAGCGCTCGCGCAATGTTTCCACGATAGGCAGTTCACGCTCCAGAATCAGATAATAAACGGTACTATTCTGACGTTGCAGCAATTTTTCGACAAGCCGTCGGCCGATAAAACCGGAAGCGCCGGTAACAAAGTAATTCATGTCGTTGCGGCTCCACGGGGGTGGCGTTTTTAATGATTTAACAATTATAGATTTTACGATGCCGAAAATCTTTACTATGAGGATCGCCAAAGGAGTAGCCCCATGCCGGTACATGAGGAACCTCTTCATCGATACAGTTTAGCGGCCAATTCAACAAAGTTCCCGGTAAACCGCGGGCTTAGAATGTATGCTTATCCGGTGACCGGATGGCATTAACCCAGCCCCTACCGAGGGTAGATCTCCCAATGCCCAGGAAAGAAGACAGCGAACGCATCTCCGGAATCGACACCGCCTGGTTGCGCATGGAACGACCGACCAATCTGATGATGATCACCGGAGTGATGATCTTCGCCGAGCGACTGGATTATGAGCGGTTGCAGAGGGTCATCGAAACCCGGTTTCTTAAATACCACCGCTTCATGCAACGCGCCGTTCAAAAAAACGCTGGCGCTTTCTGGGAAAGCGACCCTCATTTTGATATCCGCCGGCATCTGCTGCGCACCGCGCTGCCCGGCCGGGCTGACCAGGCGGAGCTGCAATATCTAGCCAGCGATCTAATGAGCACGCCGCTGGATTTCTCCAAACCGTTATGGCAGTTCCATTTGGTCGAGGACTATCAGGGCGGCAGCGCCATTATTTTGCGCATCCATCATTGCTACGCCGATGGCATCGCCCTGATTCACGTCCTGCTGTCCCTCACTGATCCCGCACCCGATGCGCCATCGTTGCCTGCTGAAGAAACTGAACACAGCGAGGAGGATGGAATTTTCCGCCGCTTTTTTGAACCGGTCGACAAATTGATGAGCGCCTTGAAAGTGGGGCGAGGACTGGTCGGCGAGGGTTTTGATCTGGTCCGGCATCCCACGCAAGCGCTGGATTATGCCCGCAACGGCGCACAACTGGCGGCGGAAATCGCCCGGCTGGCCCTGATGAACGACGATTCCCCCACCCGCTTCAAGGGCGAGCTGGGCGTGACCAAGCGGGTCGCCTGGGCTGAACCGCTGAATCTGCCCGAAGTCAAGGCGGTCGCCAGAGTGCTAGGCGGCTCGGTCAATGATGTGTTGCTGGCTTGCGTCGCCGGTGCGTTGCGTGATTATCTTTTGGAACAGGGCGATCCAGTGCCTGGGAACCTGGAAGTGCGGGCGGTGATTCCGGTCAATCTGCGGCCGCTCGAGAAAGCCGCTAACCTGGGTAATTTCTTCGGCCTGGTGTTCCTGGCGCTGCCGGTGGGCATCGCCAATCCGCTGGAGCGGGTGTACGAGGTGCGGCGGCGGATGAACGAACTAAAGGACTCCTACCAGCCGATCTTGGCCTTAGGTCTGCTGGGGGCCGCCGGTATGGGTCCCAATTTGTTACAACAGTCATTGCTGGAGATGTTGAGCAAAAAAGCTTCGGCGGTGATGACCAATGTGCCCGGCCCGC
>JAGRHM010000305.1:0-2691 GCA_020445005.1 Candidatus Competibacteraceae bacterium
CCGGCAAGCCGGTGTTCCTGGTCGGCGATCCTAAACAGGCGATCTACAGCTTCCGGGGAGCGGATATTTTCGCCTACCTGACCGCCCGACGCGACACGGTTCATCAGCATACCCTGGAGGTGAACTGGCGCTCGGCTCCGCGTCTATTGACGGCCCTTAACGCCGTGTTCGGCGCAGTCAGGGCACGACCCTTCGTGTTCGACGGCATTCCCTTCCATCCCACTATTCCCGCAGAACGCAAGGAGCATCCGCCCCTGTTGATTCAGGGCCGACTGGAGTCGCCCTTGCAACTCTGGCTGGTGGAGCCGGACGATTCCGGCAAGCCCATGAACAAGGGCATGGTCAGCGAGCAGGCGGCCCGCGCGACGGCGGCGGAAATTGCCCGGTTGCTGAACCTGAGCGCGCGCCATCAGGCCCGCATCGGCGAACGGCCCCTGGCCGGCGGCGACATCGCCGTACTGGTGCGCAGCCATTGGCAGGGCCGTTTGATCCGCCAGCAGTTATTACGCCTGAACGTACCCAGCGTCCAGCATGCCGATGACAGCGTATTCCTTTCAGACGAGGCCCGGCAACTGGAATGGTTGCTGGCGGCTCTGGCAGAACCGGGTCACGAGGGCCGGGTGCGCACGGCGCTGGCGTCCGCGCTGTTCGGGCTGAGCGGGGAAACCCTGCATCAACTGCACGAGGAAGAACAAACCTGGGCGCGCTGGCTGGAAAAATTCCAGGATTACCGGCAATTATGGCAGGAACACGGCTTCATGCGCTGCTTTCGCGCCTGGCTGATCAACGAAGATGTTCCGCAACGCCTGTTGGCCTTTCGGGATGGGGAGCGGCGTCTAACCAATGTGCTACATTTAGCGGAACTGTTGCACATCGCCAGTCGCGCCCATCCTGGAATGGCCGGTCTCCTCAAGTGGCTGGGCGACCGCCGTCGCCTGCCGACCAACAAGGATGAAGAACAGCAGCTACGGCTGGAAAGCGATGAAAATCTGGTGCGGATCGTCACAGTCCATAAGAGCAAGGGGCTGGAATATGAAGTCGTGTTCTGCCCGTTTCTCTGGGATGGCCGGCTGCGCTCCGGTGAAGAGGATCGGGTGCTGTATCACGACCCGGCTGATCTGCAACGCTCTATTCTCGCCATTGGCGTTGCGGAAGATGATCCGGCGATCCAGTACGCCCGGCGCGAAGAAATGGCCGAAAGCCTGCGCCTGTTTTATGTGGCGCTAACCCGCGCCAAACAGCGTTGCACCCTGGTCTGGGGCAAGATCAAGGACGCGGACACCGCTCCGGCGGCTTGGCTGTTGCACCATCCCGCCGCAGTCGGGCCGTCCCAGGATGCCCTGGAAGTGACCCGGCAGCGCTTTGACCGCCTCACGTCTGCAGCTTTTCTCGGCGACTTGCATAGTGCTCTCGCCCCGGCGGGCGAGACGGTGGACATGAGGCCGTTACCCCAGGAAGCTGGCAGCCGTTATCAGCCGCCGCCGGTGGAGGAACCGGAGCTGCAGGCGCGGTCGTTCAACAGATCGTTGGCCGAATTCTGGCGGGTGAGCAGTTTTACCTCGCTCACCGCCGGCTTATCAGCGGAAATGCCGGACCATGACCTGACCGTGGCGACTCCACCGCTGGAGGGGGAGTTAGCGGTTACGCCCCGACTGGACACTTTCAATTTCCCGCGTGGCGCGCGAGCGGGAAATTGTTTGCACGCCATTTTCGAGCGACTGGATTTCAGTCAGCATAATCGGGAGCGGCTGGAGAACGTGGTGGAGCGCGCCTTGACCGGACACGGTCTGGCTGCGGGGGAGTGGACGCCAGTGGTTGCTGACTGGGTGGAGCGCGTGCTGGCGACGCCGCTGGATGGCTGCGCGTTGCGACTGAGTGGGATAACACTGGACCGGCGGTTGAACGAATTGGAGTTTTACTATCCGGTAGAACGTCTTCGTCCCGAGGCGTTGCAGGACATTCTGAAGCGGCATGGCTATGCTGACGGTCTATTCCGGGAAATGATCGACCGTTTAGAATTCAGCCCATTACGTGGTTATATGAAGGGTTTTATCGATCTGGCGTTTGAAGCAGAGGGGCGGTTCTATCTGGTCGATTACAAATCCAACTGGCTCGGCGCGGAGCCGGCGGCCTATCAACCGGAGCGGCTGGCGGAGGCCATGGCCCGCGAGGCGTATGTGTTACAATATTTGATTTATACCGTGGCGCTGCACCGCTATTTGCAATTCCGGGTGTTGGATTACGATTATGAGCGGCATTTCGGCGGGGTGTTTTATCTGTTTCTGCGCGGTATGGACCCGGCGCGGGGCGCGAATTGCGGGGTGTTTCATGACCGACCGGCGGCCACGCTGGTCGCGGCGCTGGATGTCTTGATGGGGCGACTCAAAACCTAAAAATTAAAACTTAATTTCTATATACTTAGCGGCGGTCGTCATCGCTGATCTTCTATCCCCATCTTCCCTTTCTGGAGAACCGTTCCATGGACTTCTTACTTGATCCACAGGTCTGGGCCAGTCTGCTTACCCTGACCGCTCTGGAAATCGTGCTGGGCATCGATAATCTGTTGTTTATCGCCATTCTGTCCAACAAGTTGCCGGAGCATCAGCAACGTACAGCCCGGCGGAGCGGATTGGCGCTGGCGGTCATCACCCGCCTGTTGTTGCTGGCCAGCGTATTCTGGCTGGCCAAGGC
>JAGRHM010000305.1:2754-5533 GCA_020445005.1 Candidatus Competibacteraceae bacterium
TCGGCGGCGGCCTGTTCCTGCTGGCCAAGGGCGCGACCGAGATTCACGCGACGGTGGACGGGGTGGAGGAGGAGATGCGCGAGGCCAAAGCGGCGAGCTTTATCGCGGTCATTGTGCAAATCATGATCCTGGATATTGTGTTTTCGCTGGACAGCGTCATTACCGCCGTGGGCATGGCCCAGCATCTAGGCGTCATGGCCGCCGCGATTATCATTGCGGTGGGCATCATGATGTTCGCCGCCGAACCGCTGAGCCAATTTATCAACGCGCATGTTTCGGTGAAGATGCTGGCGTTGAGCTTCCTGATTCTGGTCGGTACGGCGCTGCTGGCGGACGGCATGGGCTTTCATATTCCCAAGGGCTACCTGTATTTCGCCATCGCATTTTCCGTGGCGGTTGAAGCACTCAACCTGACCGCGACCAAACGCCGTCGGCAACGCGCAGCGCGGGCGACCGCCCCACACTAAAACCGGAACGCATCATGGGCACTGAAATTGAACACAAATTTTTGCTCCGCGACGATCACTGGCGTCACCAGATCGAGTATTCGGTGCGGATGCGCCAGGGCTATCTGACCAGCGACGCGCGTTGCTCGGTGCGGGTGCGGGTGGCCGGCAATCAGGGTTTTCTGAACCTGAAGAGCGGGACTTTGGGCATTCAGCGCAGTGAGTACGAATACTCCATTCCGCTGACCGAGGCCGAGGAAATTCTGGATACCCTGTGCGAGAAACCGCTGCTGGAAAAGACCCGCCATTACCTGCATGTTGGGGAACATTTGTGGGAGATTGACGAGTTTGCCGGCGATAATACGGGGCTGATCGTGGCGGAAGTGGAGTTGCAGCGGCCCGACGAACCATTCATCCGGCCTGACTGGGCGGGGGAAGATGTGTCACACGATATCCGCTATTACAACTCGCAGTTAGCCCGGCATCCTTATCGGAACTGGTGATGTCCGAACGGTTGATTCGCATCAGTCTGGCGGCGCAACGGCTGGACGTGCTGGAAGGGCCGGAGCTTATTGCGACCTATCCGGTATCGACCGCCCGCAACGGTCCCGGCGAGCGTCGGGACAGCGGATGCACCCCACGCGGCTGGCATCGCATCCGCATCCGGATTGGTGCGGGACAGCCGGTTAACGCCGTTTTCGTCGGTCGCCGGCCGACCGGTGAAATTTACCATCCCGACCTGGCGATCCGGCATCCGCAACGGGACTGGATTCTGACCCGCATTCTCTGGTTGACCGGTCTGGAATCGGGAAGCAACCGGGGGGGCAATTGCGATACGCTGCGCCGGCTTATCTATATCCACGGCTGCCCGGACAGCGCGCCTATGGGCAAACCCCTCTCGCACGGCTGTATCCGTATGCGTAATTCTGATGTGCTGGACTTGTTCGACCGGGTGGCCGCCGGTGACCGGGTGTTTATCGGCGAAACGATGCACCGGTTCGCCTCGCATCCATCCTGACATAAAAAAACGGTGGTTCTTCAAGGATTCCTGCGGAACCCACAACGTCGGTCGGGCAAAAGCGCAGCGTTGCCCAACCGGAAAACCCGTTTCGCCCTACTCGATGCTGCGCTTGTCATTGATTACGCCAGCCACCAGTCCCCAGTGATTTGTTCTACGCTAAACGGGCAGGTTTCCGGAAAGGTGGTTAAGGGCAAGCCAGTCTCATCCGCAGCATACTCTCTGACCAGCGGGTATTCATCCGCAATCAGCTCAGCAATTTTGGGTTTCAAACTGGGACTATCCTTCACCAGACTGACGATCTGATGTCTCCCATTACGAATGGACAGCCTCCAACTCGTTCCACGCCGCTCAGGTTGATAGCGCCATTTCAGCAAATGTAACATGACATTGAATAAGTAGCTGCGGATTGAATGCTTTTCACGGCGCCCCATACTTTCAATCTCCTCAGCAATATTCTCCACATCCAAATCCACTCGGTTGAATTGCCCTTGCCGCAAAAGCTCCGCCTGCTGCTGCGTCCAGAGATAGAAGTCGGTTTCATAATCTGCTGTATTCATGGAATTTCAACCTCCATCAAAGTAGTCACGGCGTCACTCCGCCACAAGCTGCTTGAACCTGATCGAGTGGCTGACCTCGCAGGTAAAGCGTTTCTCCCATGGTCCAGCGTGGGAGCTTGCTGATCCTTTTCAGGCACGTCCTGTGTCCAACTTACAATTGCTGACATAAAAAAACGGCGAGCCAATGCTCACCGTTTTTATCTTAAAGACAAGAAGTTAAATTACTGCGTCAGAATCACGGGTACGACGAGCTTAGCATCTCCAAGAGCAAAGGTAATGGTCCCCACCTGCGTTCCTCCCACAGCTACGGGAACACTGCTGAGCGTACTGGTGTTTGCGACCGTCACCGTAAACACAGCATTATTTACTGACACCGTTTGCACCGCAGGAACAGTGATAGCGATCAGGGCATTTGCGGAATTTGCGTTCGCCACGACTGACGCTCCTGTCAAATCCGCCGAAGGAACCAGATCCGCTATCACCGTTATCGTGTCAGATACCGATGCTAGTGGCGACAATTGCGTACCGCCAACCGGGAGACTTAGATCGTCCGCAGGATTAATACTCAAGGTCAACGATGCCTCGTCTTCCACGGAGAGGTCACACTTTGATAACACGCCAAACGGACTGGGCTGGCCTGGAGGCGCTTGAGTGAGAGAAGTATAGTCGCTTGCGAGTCCCGGCAATACAAAGTTGGCGACTTCGATATCCTCACTGCCTCCCACCTTGGTGCGTGCGGTGAGTTCCGCGTTAAT
>JAGRHM010000306.1 GCA_020445005.1 Candidatus Competibacteraceae bacterium
TCCTTGAACGGCAGTATGCGGTGGTCATCGCGGACCATGACGTTGAGGGCGGAGAAAGCGTCTGCGCCGCCGGTCGATCGCGGGGGCCGGTCCAGTTCGTAGCCACCGATGTGGCGGATGAGGCGGCGGTTCGGCACAGTGTAGCGGTCGTGGCCCAAACCTTCGGCCGCCTGGATGCGCTGGTGAATAACGCGGGCATCGCCGACCCGCCCCGGCAGCCGGTCGACGTCCTGGATCTGGCGCTGTGGAATCGGGTGATCAGCGTCAACCTAACGGGCAGTCTGCTGATGGTCAAGCACAGCGTCCCGCTGTTGCGGGCCAGTCGGGGCGCCATCGTCAATATCGCCTCGACGCGCGCCCTGCAATCCGAGGCGCACACCGAGGCGTATGCCGCGTCCAAAGGAGGCCTCGTTGCCTTGACCCATGCCTTGGCGATCAGTCTGGGGCCGGACATCCGGGTCAACTGCATCAGCCCCGGCTGGATCGACGTTCGGCATAGCCCGTTGCGCCCGACGGATCATGCCCAACATCCGGTCGGCCGGGTCGGCCAGTCCGAAGATATTGCGGCGTTGGCAGCGTTCCTGTTGTCCGCCGAGGCGGGCTTTATCACCGGCCAGAATTTCATCGTGGATGGGGGCATGACCCGGAAAATGATCTATCGGGAATAAGCGCGCCCGGCGATCCCGTAGTGGGGGGCGCTATCGTGGCATTCATAAGACCTGCTCGGAGGCAAACCCGGCCCGCTGGAAATGGCCGTCGACGTTGCGGGTCATGATGACGAAAGCACCGAGTGGCATGGACGCGGCCCAGCGCTTCAGCAAGGTCTCTGGAGGTTTTAAGTTTTAAGGGAAGAATCAGGGGGTGGGCCAAGCCTGCAAACGGCGCCAGGCGCGGGCCAAACTGGGCGCTTGGGCGATGGCGCAATCCACCCGCCAATGGTCGCGTACAAATCGGATCAGTTGCTCGTTATAGCCCAGACCCTGGATCGTTCGCGAACCCGGCGCGGGCAGCAGGTCCCGTTTCACATCCCGCTGGCGCGATTGACGCACCAGGTTCAATAACCGTTGCTTGGGGTCCGGCAACGTCTCCGGCTGCGTCGGTACTTTGCCCGGATCGATGCCCATAAAGGTCGCAAACGCCTCGCCATCGGCCAACAGCCAGGCTTCTACTTCGCGCACGGCCACTCGCAAGAGCAGATTCGGCGCGGGCGGCTGCCGTAACCAGTCCCGCAGCAACAACGGCGCACAATGCGCCTGATCCAAATCGGTCAACACCAGCACGGGCCGCCACTGGGCCATCTGATGAAACGATGCCATCCGGCTTTTCAGATACCCGAACCCCTGCCGGCGCAGACGCGCCGCAATCTGGAGCGGTCGGCCGCTGCGCTGCACCAAGGTCTCCAGCACCGCTTCGCTCAGCGCGTCTTCCGTGGCAATGGCAATCTCGATCACTTGAACAGCGTCCACTGATCCAGCCGGGCCGGACGGGCTTTCGGCAGCAACACTTCGGCGGCGGACAAACCGGTTTCCATCATGCGCTGTTCGGCCTCATCCGGCTCCACAATGCGCGTCCCTTCCTTTTCCGGTTCCAGCCGTAAAATCCCGCGTCCATCAATCCCCGGATTACGCAATAACGCCTCGCTGTGGGTACTGAGGAGAATTTGCCGCTGATGCCGCGCCTGCCGTTGCAATCGATCCAGCAACAGCGGAATCTTCTCCACCAAGGCCTCATTCAGCGATAGCTCCGGCTCCTCCAACAACAACAGCGAATCGCCGTCCAGCAGACTCCATAACAACGCCAACAACCGTAACGTCCCATCCGAAAATTGCTCCTCGCGCTGCCAGCCGGCGCTGGGCCGCCAGTGCTCATAGAACGCTTCCAGATGAGGATGACCATTGACCTCATCCTTGACGAAGCGCAATTCCTTAAACTGCGGCACGGCGACTTGCAGCGCCGTTTGAATCCGTTTTAGGCGCGCATCGCGGGTTCGGGGAGTACAGCGGGCAATCCGTTCCAGAAAACCTTGGCCAAAAGGATCATCGTCCAGACGTTGGCCGCCTATGGCGTCGCCATATTTGAGCAATTGCGGCACCAGATGCAGATAGGTCACCCCAGCGAAGAACTCGGCAATCGAGCGAAAGTCGGCATTGGCGTTGACTTGTTCCAAATGAGTCTGGGTCAGCCGGGCCGGGTCCGCTTGATCCGCCGCATCCGGCCGATTCAAAATGATCTGGCCTTGGCGTGATACGCGCTCGTAATTCAACAACAATCGCTGCGGGCCTTTGCCTTCACTCTTAAAGCCAATGGCGTAGGTCCATTCAGCCATCGGACTGTCCAGGGATTCTGCCAGGGCCACTTCAATCGCGACTTCCGGATCCGTGCGGGCCTGCAAACAGCGCAGCTTGGTCATCCCTTGCCGATCGCGAACCGCTTTCTGTAATCCGCCGCCCGACGTTTTCGCAATGTCACGAAGAAACCGGAAGACATCCAGCAGATTGGATTTACCCGAAGCGTTCGGGCCGATCAGATACACCCGATCGCGCAGGGCAATGTCGATTTGCTTAAAGTTGCGCCAGTTTTTCAGCTTGAGTCGCGTAATCCACATTCGTCAGACCTTATCGTTGAGGGGTTCCCGCGAGACCACGGTCCAGCGCAACGTGAACAAGTGTCGCTTGAGACCGGATTTCCATGGAACAGCATGGGGAAGCTTTTTGGTGGCCGGCGTGGACCAGATTCAAGCCGCGCAGACTTCTCATCAGGAGGGTAGCTCAGGAACATCGATTTCCCCCGTACTCATCAAGACCGCTGCGCCGCCGACCCACACGCTCCGCAGCTGGCCCTCCGTCCATTCCGCCTCCACTGTCAGTCGGCTGGGGCGACCGAAATCTTCACCCTGCATGAGTTGCCAGCGTTGCCGTCCCGTTTTGCTTCCCGCCTGTCGCGCCAGATAACCGGCGAAGGCGACCGCCGCCGCGCCCGTGGCCGGGTCCTCGGCGACCCCTAGCGCTGGCGCGAACATCCGCACATGAAATTGCGTCGGGTCCACTGGATCGCGACAGAAAGGATAGACCTGGGACACCCAGGCGTTATCCGCCAAGGTGGCTGCCCATCGCTCCCCATTCAACCGAGCACGGCGTAAAGCCTCTCGATTACGCAGAGGCACACACAGAAACGGGACGCCACCCGACCAGGCTTCCGGACGCCAATCGCCGTCCGCCAGGTCCACGACCTCCAGCGTCAGCACCTCGGCGAGTAACGCCGGTTCCGGCGGGGTCGGTCCCTGAACGGGCAATTGCGCCGCCGCCAGGCGAGCAAAGGTCGGTTGACCCCGGTCTACGGTGAGTTCAACGGTAACCGGTCCGACGCCTTCTTCAAACACTACAGTAGTGGTCGGCTCCTGGAGCGGGATCGTGCCCAGGGTCGTCAATAACCAGGCGGCCCCCAGTGTCGGATGCCCGGCAAACGGCAATTCCGCGGTCGGCGTGAAAATCCGCAAGGCGTGTGTATGCGCAGGATCGCGGGGGGGCAGGATGAACACGGTTTCCGATAAGTTAAATTCCCGGGCCAGGATCTGCATCTGGGCAGCGGTCAAACCGCGGGCTTCGGGCAGCACCGCCAGGGGGTTGCCGCTGAACGGCTGGTCGGTGAAGACATCCAGGGTATGAAAGCGATAGCGCATCCACTCTCTCCTCAAGCACTACCGGATCGCACCGGGGTGATCCCGCTCCCCAGCCTTCCAGTGAGTTAGTCCGGATTGGACGCCGAACGACGTCCTTTGAGGCTCAGCGGGGGATAGTTTAGCCGGGAGACCATGGGTTCAGGCTCCTTGACCGCGCTCGCGCTCGGGGCAGGCGCTTCCCCAGCCGGCAACCCCTCCGGTCGGCTTTTCTTTTCAAACACCTGGAGGGTGGGATGTTTGAGCGTGATTTCCGTGGCGGTCGCGTGCTCCAGCGCTCCGCTTAACGCCGCCACCCAATGCGGTTTGTCCTGCGCCGCCTGTTCCAGCTTGCGCCAGATCTTGCGCGGCAGAATCGCCGTCACAACGCCTTCGCCGGTTTCAATCCCAATTTTGACGCCGTCTTGCACCGCGAGGGGCCGGGGTAATTCGGAAAATTTCACCGTCAGTTCCAGACGACCAGGCACGAGATGCTCCTTTGGCACCGGAGTGTCATTCGAGGGGAAAACAGATTCAGATGAGCGTGAAACCGCAGGCGGATCCCCGTGTTGAGCCTTCCACGTCGCTAAGTGGATCTGCGCCTCCGCCACTTCCTCGGGCGTTACCACACCCACCGGTTGACCCTGCAAATCGATGCGAGGGACGCCGGCGCGCAACGCCTTGAGGTAGCGGGGCCGGTTACAATAGCGCGCCATCGCCCGTTTCAGATCCGCCAGTTTCATCCCGCTGTCTTGAAAGTCGGTCGCCATCAGTTCCCGATGAATGCCGCGCTTCAGGGGC
>JAGRHM010000307.1 GCA_020445005.1 Candidatus Competibacteraceae bacterium
AGGCGCTGGCCAGCAGCCGCAGCAAAACCATGGACACCGGAACCCGGCGTTGCAGCCAGGGCGTCCAGCTCACGAAAAACAGGATGCTGAAGAAGGTAAACCACGATCCACTGAACTGATCGGGCAAAATCCGGGCGAGTTGGCGTTGCAAGGAGACTTCCGCCTGATGACCCTGGATGCGGGCGTAGAAATGCGAGTACGGTAACGCAATCCTCCGAAACAGCGGATCGCCGAGCGTGCTGCGGTTATGGATTTCCTGGTAGACCGTGCCGTCCTTGATCACCCAGCCGGAATCAGCCACCAGCACCTGCTCTGCGCGTAGAATTTGCCCCCATCCCCGGTGTCCTTCGCTCAAGCCCATATTCTGGCTATCGGTAACGAAGACCAATCGATTGTGATCCAGATGGGCGTGATGAAACTGAAGGGTAAAGTCTTCGTTGCCGTCGATCAGGTTTCGGTGCGTGGTGATGTAATGAAAAGTTCCCTGGACCCGGAATGCTCGATAGTGCTCGCCGAACAGATCCCGGGTTACGCTGGGCTTCGCCAAGCGGATCGGCGTCACCGCGTCGGGAAACACAATGTTTTCGATGTCCAACGCGCCGCTGTAGCGAAACCACACATCCACATCGACGGCAAAAGTGCGCGTTTTTCCGTCGATCGCGTACAGTTTGTTCCAATGGAGTCCGGTATAAACCACTTGGACGATCTGCAACAGGCTGTCGCCCAGATCAATGATGTTCTCGCCCTGCGCCCGCAGGGCGCTGATTTGTTCCGGGTCCTGAACGAACTGCAACTGGCGGGTCGCGGGGGTCACATGTCCATTCTTGGCGCGGGCGATATAAACCGGTCGAATGACGTCACCTTCCGCATCGAAATACAGCGGCCCCATCAGACCCAAAGCGGCGTGCGCCGGTGAATCCATCGCCGCGAGTTGCTCACGCACCGCCTGACGTAGACCTGGAATATCAGCGACATCGATCGCGGGTAATCGCCGCAACGCTTCAGCGATGACCCGCGCGCTGTCGTAAGCGTAAATCGCGCTCCAGACCGGATTTTCCTGGTAGATCGCCGCATAATCGCGGATAAATTGCCGGGCGGCCGCGGTCGCTGTATCGGGAATGAAAGGGGCGGCGATATACATGCCCTCGGTGAAATGGGGTGGAGGTTCACGGTCAGCAGTCGGCTCCGCGCTAAACCCCGCCAAAGCCAGCGAGTCGCTGCCCAGCAGTTGTGCAGTAACGCCGCGCTGACGTAAGGCCTGCACCAGAGGTTTGGCCTGAGAGGGACGCAGAATCAATAAGATGGCCTGGGTTTTGTTATCCGCTGCCAACAGCGACGCCGCCTGGTCGATCTCTTCGGGCTGGGGTTGTTCTGACAACACGATCGAGGTGCGGACACGCAACCCGATGGCGTCCGCAGTGAACTCAAACGTCCGGTTCAAGGTCGCCGCGTACGTGTCCGCCAAGCGCACAACGGCTACAGACCGGAAATTCAGGACCGATTTGATGTAATGCGCCAGGATGTTCGCCTGCAAGTCATCGTTGAAAATAACGCGGAAGTACCAGGGATTGAACTGCGTCACATTGGGATTGGTCGAGGTCGGCGTGACCGCTGGCACTTTGTACAATCGGTACAGCGGGCCAGCGGCGCGCGAGGCGGTGCTGGAGCCATGACCGATCACCGCTACGATGTCCGGACTGAGGCCGATCTGTTCCGCAACGCGCTCGGCTTGCTGCGCATTGCGCACATCGTCGAACGGCTGGAGCGCCAGAGGATGACCGTGAACGCCGCCCTCGGCGTTGATTTTATCAACGAGCAACTGAGCGCCGCGCAACATGGCGATGCCAGCAGCGGCATTCGGCCCACTGAAGGCGTTAGCCACGGCAATCCTGATCGGCTCCGCTTTCAGCGAAGGCGTCGAAAAAGAATCGATGAGAACGCCTGCACCCCAAGACCCGAGGATCGCCACGATGATCAACAACCCGGCGCCCAGCGCGATAAACAACGGGGTACGCGACCGGGAGCGGAACGATGCCCAGTGGCTGAGTTTGCGCAGGGCGCCAATGTCTTCCATAAGTTCAGTGCTTACAAGTTTGGCCCCTGAGTGGATTGTCAAGGGGAATTTTCAAGAAAGGGGGTGGTTCATCAGGCACGGCGGCCACGATGACCCTCTACGCCATCGCCGGGCGAGGCCAGGCGATTTGCGTCAAGGAGAATTTTAACCGGATGATGGCATTAATTTCCGCCGATCCTGCAAGGCAGACAGGGTCGCTGCGCCAAAAAACCCAGCCTCTCCAACAGCAACTTAACGAATAGTGACATGTGTTCTGACAAAGTAGAATTAGTGAGTCATCGCCAAAATGAGAGTTGCTGGTAGTTGCAGCGAAAAATGCAGCGCTTGTCGTTTTCGTGATGGAGCTTGCAGCATTTCACTGCATCCCGGCCCCTGACGCGGTGATAAACTTCGGCGGCCAGTAACATGCCGAGCGGCGGCGCGAGCAGGTAAATCCAAAAATACGCCCACTGCCCGGCTACCAGCGCCGAACCCAGGGAACGGGCGGGATTCATGCTCGTACCCGAGAACGGAGCGGTGAATGTGATGTAAAAGGCGAGGAGAGTAGCCGCGAACAGTCCCGTGTAACGGGCCAGCCGGGAATTGCTGACCACGAGGACCGTCGTCATCAGGATGAAGGAAATCGTTGCTTCCACCGCGAACGCCACTGCGATCCCCGCCATGCCCGGCTGGGTCACCACGTAGCCGACCGCCGGATCAGCCAGGGTATGACCCAGCAACGTGGCGGCGACCGCTACGCCCACCGCCGCCCCCAGAAACTGGGCCAGTGTGTAGAACAAAGCGTCCCAATGGGCGATCTTGCCCAGATACCAAAAACTCAGGGTGACCGACGGGTTGATGTGAGCGCCCGACTGTTGCCCCCACGGAGAGTAGATGACGCCCACCGCGGTCGCGGCCATCGCCAGTCCCATCAACAGACGCCGCACGAAGGGATCGGGAAGGGCCTGATGGAGCGGCGAGCCGGGATACTCCAGCAATGTAGCGAACAGGCAGGCCGAGATCATGAATAATCCGAGGCCGGCGGCTTCCATCAGATACTCCGGCCAATGTTGAGAAAGGGCTTTGTGCATGGCGTATTCGGCGCGGCGGCCACCGACCGGAGCCGGCGGAATCCGCGCCGCCTCCTTGGGTTACTCGCGACCGCCGGTGATAAGCCGGGTGCCGCGTTTATAGGTAAGATAGGCCCAGAACCACTCGATGGCGACCGACAGCCGCTTGCGCGGGTCCACCAGGAAGAAGACGTGGGCGACGCCCCACAGCCACCACGCCAGCGCCCCGCTCAGCTTGAACCCGCCGAAATCCACGACCGCCGCCTGACGGCCAATGGTGGCGAGATTGCCCAGATGGCGATAGCGAAAGGGTGGCAAGTGGGTGCGGCCTTCCAGGCGAGCCTTAATGGCCTTGGCAACATACGTCCCCTGTTGTTTAGCGGCGGGCGCCAGTCCCGGCACCGGCTTGCCGTCCCAGGCTTCGCTCAGGGCGGTATCGCCGACGGCGAAGACGTTAGGCAAGCCGGGTACGCTTAGATCCGGCCCCGCCTTGAGGCGGCCCGCCGCATCCGCTTCGGCCTTGAGCCATTGCGCGGCGGGCGAGGCCATCACTCCGGCGGCCCAGAACACGGTGCGCGAACCGATGCGCTGGCCGGACACCAACGCCCCTTCGGCGTCCACTTTTTCCACCCGGCTCCGAGTCAGGACTTCCACGCCCAAGGCGCGCAACGACTGCGCCGACACCTCGGAAAGTGCTTCGGGAAAGGCCGGCAACAGGCGCGGCGCTGACTGCACCAGCAGCACTCGCGCTTGCGCCGGATCGATGTTGCGGAATTCGCCGGCCAGACCGTGCTGAGCCAGTTCGGCAATGGCCCCGGCCAGTTCCACCCCGGTGGGTCCGCCGCCGACGATGATGAAGGTCAACAGCCGTTGCCGTTCCTCGGGATCAGCGCAGTTCTCCGCCTGCTCGAAGGCCAGCAACAGGCGGCGACGGATAACGGTCGCGTCGTCAATCTGCTTCAGGCCCGGCGCGTAGGACTCCCAGTCGTCGCGCCCGAAGTAGCTATGGCGCGCGCCGGTGGCCAGCACCAGATAGTCGTAGCCGATGCGCGCGCCGTCGCTCAGGATCACTTGACGGGCGGCAGTATCTACGTCGGTTACTTCACCCAGCAATACCCGCACGTTGTGCTGATTGCGGAACAACGCCCGAATCGGAGTCGCGATGTCCGCCGGCGATAGACTGGCCGTCGCCACCTGATAGAGCAACGGCTGGAACAGGTGGTAGTTGCGCTTGTCGATGACCGTGATCCGGCAAGCCGCCAGCCGCAGGCCGTGCGCCGCCTTCAAGCCGCCGAAACCGGCGCCGACCACGACCACATGCGGCATGTCAGTCAACGCTTCGTCAGACCAGCTTTCCAGCGGTGGGAACCAGTGGGCCAGTTGCCGTTGCAGGAGGGCGTCGGCGGCGATCGGTCCCGGTCCGCGCAGCGCGATCAGGCCGAGCAGGAGAAGCTGATAGAGTCGGTTAATCGTCTGGATTTCGTCAGCGCCCATGAAGCCGGAGCCGAGCAGCGCCAGCATTGCGCCGATAGCGGCCAAGCGAGTCGCCAACCCCAGCGCCAGCAGAGGACTAACGAACCCCAGCACCGCTTCCAGGAACAAACGCCCTACCAGAATCGGCGCAAACCACAGGCTGGCTAGCCACAGGCGCAACCCCAGTTGATACACGGGACCGAGATAGCGGGTCATCACAGCGTACAACCGGCCCAGCGGTTTGACCAGCGGCAGCGCCGAAGAGGCCAAACCGGAAGTCAGCAATCGATCCAGAGAAATCGGCCCTGCTCCCATGACGATGTACCAACCGAATAACGCGGCCCAATAGAGGTGTTGATCCAGGGCGCGATATTCAAACTGGATGACCAGCGTTAAAACTAGCAGCGGAATCGCGGCCAGCCGGGTGGCGAGTCCGAACGCCAGCAGCATTGAACCCAGCACCTCGGTAACGACGCCCAGGGTGGCCGCCGTCACCGGGTCCAGCCAAGGCACGGGGTATTCGTAGGCGGCGAGCGTCAGCGCGGTGTCCCAGTTGGCGAGTTTCAGCACACCGGACACCCAGAACGCCTGCGCCAGCCACAGCCGGATCGCCAAATCCAGGAAGGGGTAGAGGGTGACTTCGGTAACCCGCAGCGCTTCATCCACGCGCTTGAGGAAGGCGGCGATGACATTGGCCCGGCGATGCCGGACCGCGGCAACCGTTGCGGTCAACATGGCTCAATCCTCCACCGTGCTTGCGACTGGAGCCGCCGCCTCTAGCGTTTGTTGGAGCGATCGGACAGTGGTTTTTGAAGTCGCCATCCGCTGACTCCAGTACGCCGGGATGTCCCGCCGATAGCGCCGCATCACCAGATTCGCCAATAGGCCGGTCCAGCCGGTTTGATGCGCAGCGCCCAGACCTTGGCCGGTGTCGCCGTGGAAGTACTCGTAAAATTGCAGCAGGCCGCGCCAATGCGGATCGTGCTGGAATGGGCTGTCAGCGGGGAAAGCGGGCATCCGTCCGTTCGCGTCGCGACGATAGATATCGACCAATCGCTCGGCAATCAACGTAGCGATTTCCTTCAAATTCAATTCGCGGTTACCCAGGCTGGGCACCGCAATGGTGAAGTTATCGCCCAGGAAGCGGTGGAACTTCTCCAGCGCTTGCACCAGGGTGTAGTTCGTCGGCAACCAAATCGGGCCGCGCCAGTTGGAATTGCCGCCGAACAGGCCGGAATTGGACTCACCAGGCACGTACTCGATGATGGCCTCGCCGACGCCGGGCAGCGTGCCCAGGTGCTTATGGGTCGCATGGAGACGGCTGACGCTGCGGATGCCATGCGGCGACAGAAATTCATCTTCGCGCAGCAATCGTTTAAGAATGCACGGCAGCATCCGGTTGGTGACCAGCGACAGCAGATGTTCGCCCCGGTCATTTTCCCAATCCGGGCATTGGCAGATGATGCTGCCGTCGAACACGCCGTGCCGGTGCTGGCGCAGCAGTTCACGGAAGCGCGGGACTTTGGCCAGAATGCGGCGATCCACCACCTCACAGGCGAACAGTGGAATCAACCCGACCCAGGAATACACGTCGATCCGCTGCGTCTGCCCGTCTGGGCAAATCATCAAATCTTTGAAGAAACCCGCTTCCGGGTCCCACAGCGGCGCGGCGTGACCGGTATGACCGGCGATGGTGTTGGCGATGGCCAGGAATTGTTGATAAATCTGGATCGCGATACTTTCGTATTCCCGATCCTCAGCCGCCAGTTCCAGCGCGATGACGGTCATGTTCAGGGCGAACATCGCCATCCAGCCGGTGGCGTCGGCCTGTTTAAGCGCGTAGCCGGTTGGCAGCGGATGCGAACGGTCGAAGACTGAAATATTGTCCAGCCCGAGAAAGCCGCCCTCGAACACGTTGTTGCCCTCACTGTCCTTGCGGTTAATCCACCAGGCGTAGTTCAGCAGCAGCTTGTGAAACACCCGTTCCAGGAAATGCAGATCGCCGCGCCCGCGCTGCACCCGTTCTGCTCGGAACACTTTGAGCGCGCCCATCG
>JAGRHM010000308.1 GCA_020445005.1 Candidatus Competibacteraceae bacterium
TACACCCGTTCCAACGCCCCGCGCGCGACGTTGCCCTTGCTGTCTTCCGCCTCGATATAGTAGCGCACATCGCCCGCGCCGACCGGTAACTGTGCGGTGTAGTAATTCCCCGTGATCGCCGCGCCGGTTTGCGTGGGATAGGGCCCGTTATCGGTCATTGCCAGGCGGGTTTCGCCCTGGGCGTTGCGCAACACCAGCGTGACCCGCTTCAGTCCGCTGATGTCATACACGAAGGTATGCACCGTGCCCTCGCATGGCGCATCCAGCAAACAGCCTTGTCCCCAGCGCTTGCCGCCGGGATTTTCCGGCGTCACCCACGGGGCGAAAATGGTCGGTCCGGTGCGATCCTTGCCAGCGGCCAGCAGCGCGTCGACCTGACTTTTCACCACGCGATAACCCTGGTTGGCGGCGTTGGTGACTTGTTGATCCCAGACGTGCTGTCCGGTCCAGTACCAGTAGCAACTGGTCTCGGCGGCCAGCATCAACCAGGTGATATCATGTAACCTGGCCTGGTTGGGATCGGCGTCTTCCAGAGCATGCACGACGTTCTGGAACGCGGTCAGCACCGCCCAGGAATTGAGATCGGGTGAGTAAGGCTGATCGTAACGGCTGAACCACTTCATGAACTGCGGATCGCCATTGTCGGCCCCGCTCCAGGAACCCGGTTCGATATGCGCCGCCTGCTCCGGGTCGGGCGGGAACCGGTCGAGATAGTCATGCACCGAGGTCAGTTCAAAGCGCGGGTCGCCTTGCAGCCAGCGCACCATTTCCCCGGTGTTGTGGTTGTAGTAGCTGTCCGCGCCGCCACCGTGATTGTCGCCGTCGGAATGCAACAGGAAAAACGGCGGATGCTTCGGATCGAAGGAACCGGTATCGACGATTCGGTTATAGACCTGGCCCAGCACGTCGGGATATTGCAGCGCCCCGAAGCCGCCGCGCGCGTCCTCGTTGCCGATATAGCGCTCCGCCGGCACGGCGATGATTTTATGAACCTTGCCGTCCGGGTCTTCGTATTGCACATACTCCGGTTTGAGCAAGCTCGGCGAAATTTTCGACCCGGCCCAGATATTAGTCAGTTGCAGCCAGTCATTGACCGGCGGATTGACCTGTTCGGCGGGATTGGGCGGTAACATGCCTTCATTGATGCCAGCGTAGGGATAATCTTGGCAGGCCCGGAAGCGATGGATGGAATCGTAAATGACTGCCTTAACGCCGGCTTGATTCAGCGCCGGGATCATGCGGACATGGAAAGCGGTTTCCGGCGGGAACATCACGCTGGAGGCTTCCACGCCAAAGGCGGAACGGATGATATTCCGATGCCATTCAACCTGTTTGACGATGTTCCGGGCCGGAATCAGCGCCATCAGCGGATGGAAGAAACCGAAAGCGACGAAATCCACACGGGGATGACCCAGCACGGTTTTTTCCTGAGCGATGGCGCGCAGTTCGTGATTCCAGTTGCTGAATCGCCCGCCGCACAAGCCATCAGCGGCGCAGCGGTCGAGTTGTTCGATCAGCGAGCCGCTCCAACTGGTGGATAGACCGCCATGCGGCAGACCGCCGCTAATGTATTGACGTGCGGCGATGGGAATGAAATGGGTGTAGGGACCGCCGCGCGCGCCGAAAATCCCATCCTTCTCGCCATCCCAGTAATACTGGTCCGTCGCGTTGTAGTAGGGTTGGTGCATGTGCTTGTGAATGCCAAAGTACAGCTTCACTGGCGTATCACCGGGGCCAGTCGCAACTCGAATCACTGGTTTCGCCTTGACATTCGGCGTGATGCGCAGTTGGCGGAATTCCTTGATCCAGTCGCTGCCGCCGGCCTGTTGAATGTCGGCCTTGCGGCAACCTTCCGCCTGCACAGTGATGGTGTTGGGCCACAACAGTCCTGCTGGAATGGCGGCGGTGTAGTGATAATCGCCGTCGACGACCGTTTCCTGTAGTGCCTCGCCTTTGATCAGGCGTTGCCCGTCCGGCGCGTGCAGGATCACCTGGGGAAACGGGACCTGGCCATCGGCGACGAACGTGAGGGAAAAGGCCGGATTTTTGCCAGACTCGTCGCATTCCAGCGTTTCGGGTAGTTCGATCTGCAGAATGCGGTTAAAAACATCAGCCATTGCATAACCTCGCGTTGATAGGAGTGGTACTACAGCAGAAAAACCGTTGCCAACCCCAGGAAAATGAAAAATCCCATGCCATCGGTGATAAAGGTCAGCAGCACACTCGAACCCAGCGCTGGATCACGGTCCATGCTGTGCAAAATCAAAGGAATGGCCACACCCATCAGCGCAGCCAGCAACAGGTTCAGCAGCATCGCCGCCGCCATAACGCCTCCCAACGGCAGGTTCCAGTATAGCAGGTAGGCGAACAATCCCACGGTGACGCCCCACACGACGCCATT
>JAGRHM010000309.1 GCA_020445005.1 Candidatus Competibacteraceae bacterium
TCCCACGTCCGGCTCAGGGTCAGCTTGAGCAACAGCGTCGCCGCCGCCACCGAGGTGTAATACGTCCCCAGATACTTGGCGTGATGCAACAGCCAGTGGTAAATCCGCCCCATCAGATCATGACGCAGCGCCGACTGCTGGGCGCAAATGGCCTGCGCTTCCCGCAGCAGCGCCTGAAACGCCGCCAGCGTGACCCGCGTGATCGGCACCTCCTCCAGCACCCGCTCGCCCAGTTGAAAAATCGGCACGTAATTGATGTGTTGCCAAATCCATTGCCAGTGCGCTCGCGCCGCGCCCATGCCGTCCGGTTGATCGTCCAGACTGCGCAGGGATGACACGCGGCGGTCGGTCGCCGCCAACTGTTCCTAAAAGATCAGCGCATTGGCGATAACCAGTGCGGATACCTTGGCCGCTGTCGTGCGCCGGCCTTCCGTCTGCTCAGGCGTTTCTCCTCTGGGCGCGGGCATCCCCAACAGCTCGGACAATCGGTCACACGCCCCGGCCTGTCCCATCCACAGCAACGCCACCTCGGTCAATTGCTCCCTCAGCGACTGAGCAGTGCGCGCCACCAAATCGTCCTGGGCCAGTGTCTCCTGCGCGCGGGGCAAGGCGTCCATGAGCGTAGCGGGCGCACCCTCGAACCAGGCGGTTTCTTCGCTCTCGGAAATGATGCAGTAGCTCAGCGCCGCCTGCTTTAATTGTGTCAGCAATTGCGCCGTGGCCGCCGTGCGCAAGGTTGCGGGATAGACGACGGCGGCGGCGATATGAGCGATGCCGCGCTGCACCCGGCCCCGCGCGTCGTTCAGCACCCAATCGCGAGCGCCCGCCTGATCAGCGAACTTGCCTTCGATGACTACCCGCAAGCCGCGCCAATGAAACAGCACATCGGGCCGCTCCTGGCCTTTGGCCTGAATCGTTTCGGCATCCGCCTGGACGCCAAACCGGGACAGCAGAATCGCTCACGGTTTCTTCGCGGTGTCGCTGGATCATGGGCGATTGGCCTCCGTTCTTTGATAATGAATGATGGATGCTCCTGCATTGGTGCAATCCGGTCGTCCATCAGGCCGGCAGTCGGCTAGAGTGTAGAGGAGAGGTTTACAGGACGTGAGAATAAAGCTGTTCCGTTTTCCTTTGCCAAACGCGGTCCCGATAATTGGAAAACCGATCTATGAAAATGAAAATAAAATCAATTTTTCTATTCAGCACACTGATGTTGAGCGGGCATCCGGCCCAGGCAGCCTGCACCGGCAATGTGATCATCGGTGCAGTTGACAGCGGCGTCGCCGACCGCGAAACCGGCCGAGGCTGCATGAACGCCCTGATCGAAGATGAACCCAACCGCTGGGGCAATCACGGCGATTTTGTCAGTCACGTCGCCGCCTTGACCCACCAATGGGTGAGGGCGGATGTCATCAATCGTCGCGAGCGCCGCGCGCTCAGAAGCGCCGCCGCCCGCTCGGACATTGGTAAGACCCTGACCGTCAAGCTGATCGCTTTCAACGATTTTCACGGCAACATCGACGGCGCTACCCTGATGTTCTCAAACTCCACCGACAGCTTAAACCAGGTTCCAGCCGGAGGCGTGGATTACCTGGCCGCGCACATTAACGCCCTGGCCGCATTAAATTCGCATACGACCATCGTTTCCGCCGGCGACCTGATCGGCGCTAGCCCGCTGGTCTCCGCCCTGTTTCATGACGAACCCACCATTGAAGCCATGAACCGCCTGGGCCTGGCGCTCAATGCGGTTGGCAATCACGAATTCGACGAAGGCAAGGACGAGTTGCTGCGGATGCAAAACGGCGGTTGCTATCCTATCGATACCGCCAATACTTGCAAGGGCGCGGAAGTGGGAACCTCAGTTCCGTTCGAGGGCGCAAAATTCCAGTTCCTGGCGGCGAATGTAGTGGAACAGGCGACCGGAAAGACCCTGTTTCCTCCCTACGTGATCCGCGACTATCGAGGGAATAAGGCCGCTTTTATCGGTATGACCCTGAAAGACACGCCAAGCATCGTGACGCCTTCCGGCGTGGCCGGTCTGGAATTCAGGGATGAAGCAGACACAGTCAACGCCCTGATTTCGACAATAACCCGGCGGGGCGCGGAAGCCATTATCGTCTTGATCCACCAGGGCGGCTTTAACAGCGGCGGCATCAACGGCTGCGAGGGCGTCTCCGGTCCCATCGCTGGCATGGTCAGCCGCCTGAACGACGAAGTCGATCTGGTAATCACCGGTCACACGCACCAACAATATGTGTGTGAACTGCCCAACGCGGCAGGGCGACGGATACCCGTGACCAGCGCCGGTTCTTTCGGGCGGCTGATCACCGATATCGACATGACCCTCGATACGGCCACCCGCGAGGTGATCAGCGTCACTGCTGTCAATCAGGTGGTGACGCGCGCCGGCGTGACGCCGGTGGCGGAACTCACTCGGTTGGTCGACAACTATCAGGCGGTGGCCGCGCCGATCGCCAACACGCCCTTTGGCAAAATCACCGCTGACATCACCCGAGCAGCGAATGCCGCTGGCGAATCGGCGCTGGGCGACGTGATCGCCGACTCGCAACTCGAAGCGACTGAGGCGGACGGATTTGGCGAGGCGATGGTTGCCTTCATGAATCCCGGCGGCATCCGCGCCGACCTGACCTTTGCTTCCAGTCCCGCAGGCGAGGGCGACGGCAACATGACCTATCAGGAAGCGTTCACTGTCCAGCCGTTTGGCAACAGCCTGGTGACCAAGACCCTGACTGGTCAGCAGATTTACGAGGTGCTGGAGCAGCAATGGGGCAGCGCCCAGCCGTATGCGCGCATCCTGCAGGTCTCGGTTGGCTTCGCTTATCAGCACACTTATGACACGGGCGATCCACCCGGCGGGCGCTACGTGTGCGACGGTTCGGTCAAGATCAATGGTGTTGCATTGGACAAAGCCGCCCACTACCGCGTCACCATGAATTCGTTCCTGGCGGATGGCGGCGACAACTTCAGCATCCTCGCCGATGGAACGGACAAACTAGGCGGCGCTCAGGATCTGGACGCTTTCGAGGACTACTTCAGCAAGCGGCCCGCCGGGGTTGCGCCTGGTCCCCAGGATCGGATCGTCAAAGTCAGCGTGTGTCATCCGTGAGCCAGAATAACGCGCTATCCCGCGCCGCCTGCTGGCGTAACCACATTTCACAAGCTTCCGGCGGCAGCGGCCGACTGGCCAGGAAACCTTGCAAAAAGTCGCAGCCGTGGTGACGGAGGAACGCCGCCTGTTCCACGGTTTCCACGCCTTCCGCGACCACCGTCAGCTCCAGGCTGTGCGCCAGGGTGATGATGGCGGCGGTAATCACGGCATCTTCGCTGTCGCGGGTCACATCGCGCACGAAACTGCGGTCGATCTTCAGCGTATCCACGGCAAACCGCTTGAGATAGCTCAGCGAACAATAACCTGTGCCGAAATCGTCAATCGCCCAGCGCACGCCCAACGCCTGTAATTCGGTGATGGCCGGTGCGCTGATTGCTTGCTCTACCAGAATGCTCTCGGTAATCTCCAGTTCCAGGCGCTCGGCCGCCAGGCCGTTGGCCGTCAATATGTCAGCGATAATCTGCGCCAGAGCGCCTTGCTGAAATTGTCGCGCCGAGAGATTGACCGCTACGCGCGGTACTGGCAAGCCCGCCTGTTCCCAGCGATTCAGCCAGCCACAAGCCTCGCGCAGCACCCATTCGCCCACTGCCAGGATCAGGCCGGTGTCTTCCAGAATCGGGATAAAGTCGGCAGGCGATACCGGATTGCCCCCGGTTGGCTGCCAGCGCAACAGCGCCTCGACCCCGATGATCCGGCCATTGTCCAGTTGCGCCTGGGGTTGAAAATGCAGGGCGAATTCATCGCGCTCCAGCGCATGACGCACGGCGGTTTCCAGCAGCAAGCGCTCCTGAACCTGCTGGTTCAGTTCGCTGGTGAAGAAACGGTAAGCGGCGCGTCCCTGCTCTTTGGCCCGATACATCGCCGTGTCGGCGTGTTTCAACAGAGTATGAACATCGCTGGCGTCGCCGGGGTAAAGCGCAATGCCGATGCTGGCCGAGACGAACAAGTCGCGCCCGCTCAAATGAAAGGGTTGATTCATGTGGGCAAGCACCTTTCCGGCGACGTGGCTGGTTTCCTCGCTATCGATCACGTTTTCCAGCAACAGGGTGAATTCGTCGCCGCCCAGCCGCGCCACGGTGTCACTGTTGCGCACCGACTCTACCAGCCGCCGGGCCGCTATTTTCAAGAGCTGGTCGCCTACATCATGTCCAAAGGTATCGTTGATGGCCTTGAAGCGGTCCAGATCGAGAAATAGCAGGGCTAGTTGTCCACCGGTGCGATCAGCCTGGCTTAAGGCGTGTTCCAACCGGTCCTGGAACAGATAACGGTTGGGTAAACCCGTAAGTGCATCATAATTGGCCAAATAAGCCATTTGTCCTTCAGCGTGTTTGCGCTCGGTGATGTCCTGGATGGTGCCGACCAAGCGTCTCCCTGAGGCATCCAGCGTGCTCATCTCGGCTTGCAGAAGCACGATACGCTCCTCGCCGCCAGGACAAACCAGGGTTATTTCCTGTTGGAGTCGAGCCTCTTGCAGGGGCAGGGTAAAGTATTTGCGGATCTGATCGCGCTGATCGAACTTGATGAAACCGAGCATCCCATCGACCGTGGGTGTGAAAGCCGAGGGATGAGTGCCAAAGATGCGATAGACTTCCGCCGACCAGCGCAACTCCGGGCCACCTGGCTGCCAGCTCCAGGAACCCAGACGGGCAATGCGCTGCGCTTGGTCAAGAAGTTCATGGCTGTTTCGTAAATCCTGGGCCAGTTTATTGAGCGCCTGGGTCAATTGATCAAGTTCGTCGTTCGACTGCACCGGCAACGCCGGTTCCGGTTGGCCTTCGGCATAGCCGCGCGCCACCTTGGCCATTTCAGTCAGTGGTCGCGCCAGGATGCGCGAGAGCAGGATGCTGAGTAATCCGCCCAGCAAGATCATAGTCAGTGTGGCGGCCACTGCCAGTCGCGTTAACTCCTGCCGGTAATTTTGCCAGAGTTGGTCACTGGCGGTATTCAAGCGGCGCAGCGCCGTTTCCAGGGGTGCATTGGACAGTTTAACGTTGGCGAAACCGGCAATGATCTTACCGTAACCAATCACGAAAGACAGCTCCAGTCCCTCGGCGGTGGGCCGGATGATCGACTCTTCCTCGGCTAGTGCGGGCATCGGTAGCGCCAGGGGCGCTCCATACAAGCGATTGTCCAGCGTGCCGTCGCTCAAAATGCGCCCGGTGCGATCGCTGACCAGAAAGCGGGTTACCGGAAGCCAGCTGCGGATTTGGGCGATTTCCTCGTTCAGTTTTTCGATGTCCACGTTATAGAGCAGGTTGAACAGTCGGCTCCGCAGGTAGGCAGCCGTCGCGTGCAAGACTTCTTCCTGACGAGCGGTTTCGTCGGCCTTCAGATGACTCTGCAAGTCCTGCTGTAATCGCGCTGCGCCCTGCAAAGCCAGGTATCCCGAAGCGCCCAGGACGGTGCCCACGACCAGCATCAATAACAACAGAAAAAAAGCCACATGCCGGTGGCTGATGCTGAAGGTGATCAATCGTCTACCGCTAGGGTCAGCGTTTTTCGCCATTCAGCCAACTGATTCTGATCGGCTGCAGTCAATCGTTCAAACTGTTGAATGGCAGATGCCGCCTGGAGCGCTTCCCGGCCGGTTGAGTCTTCATGCATATTGAGGAGAACCTTTTCCACGGCAATTTGCAGTTCCGGGTTGATGCCCGGTCGGAACGAGAATAGCCAGCGCGGTATTGGAGGGGTTCGTGCGATAATGCGCAATTGTTCCTGAATAGGGGGTGGCAGCCGCTGCCAGTCGCCGTCGTTAAAGGCGGCGGCGTCGCCCTTGCCATGCAGCACCCAGTAAGCCTGATTGAGTTCCGCGCCGGCAAAAACATAACGGATGGCGTCATCGAGTGCAGCGGTTCCACCCGCAGGAATCACGGTAAAACCCCGTTGGCGTAAATACGCCTTGGGCATCGCATGGGCCGATGTCGACCGGTGAGCCTCGAAGACCAGAGTGCGCCCCGGCAAGTCCGCCAGCGTGGCGACCGGACCTTCCTTGCGGGAGAAAAAGACCGTGTGGTATTCCCGCTGTCCTTTTCGCCACACCAGCAGCGTGGTTTGCAAAGGGCCGATGCGCCTCTCGATGTTCAGGGTCGGAAACACGCCTTCAATGATCGCGTCCACTTTTTGATTCGCTAAATGGTTCGCCATTTCCGGCACATCGCGGGCGATCATCAGGGGGGCAACCCGGATACCTGCTTTTTGCAATCGGCTGTTGAGATAATCCTGCAGCTTGCTGTATTGCGCGAGGGCGAAATCCGGTTCGGTCGGGCGTTCGTTGATGACTCCCAGGGTGAAAACGACATCCCCAGCGCCAAGTGTCAGGTTGACGCTCAGTATCCCCAGCGCCAGCACGGCGACCATGTTTATGAACCTTTTGCATAATCGAATGCGAGGATACTTCATGATTAATATAGAATTGATTTGTCTTGAAAATTATTTATAGATTAAATTTGTCCTGTGATTATAATGAAGAATGCGCCCGGCTTGAAGGCGTCATGTCCGTCCATGCTGATCACTCCCTGGAAACGGGTGCCGGCGCAATCGCTACCGGCTCCTGAGTCATGGGCGGAATAGAGTAAGTACAGGTCACATGCGCTACGGGCTCCGGTTCCCCTTCTGAGTATAGCAACACCTCGCCCACCGCCAGGCGTTTACCTAATTTGAGAATTCGCCCACGACCGATCAGGTCGGCTGGTCGCGGGCGGCGCAGAAAGTTGCACGTCAGATTCGTGGTCACGGCCAATTCCACCCGACCGATGAGACTAAGGACCACCGCGTACATCACGATGTCCGCCAGCGCCATTTGCACCGGACCCGACACCGTGCCGCCAGGCCGGATGAAATCCTCACGAAAGGGCATGCGAATGCTCGCGCGCCCGGCTTCCAGACTTTCCACCTGAATGCCCAGCATTCCCACAAAGGGAACATGTTCATAGGCCAGTTGTTCGAATTCCGTCTGCGATATACGCGCCATGGGCTTTTATCCTGATAATCTATGTACTGACTGACTGGCTGGTCAACCACTGCGGTATCTCCGCCGCCAGCATGGGTTTGGCGAAAAAGTAACCCTGAGCTTCATTACAATGTATTTCCCGCAGCAGGCAAACCGTTTCCTCTTTCTCCACGCCTTCGGCAATCACGCCGAGGCGCAGGCCGTGGCCCATATTGACCACGGTGCGCGCAATGGCCAGATCATCCGGGCTGTTGACGATGTCGCGAATGAAGGATTGATCGATCTTGAGTTTGTCGACGGGGAATCGCTTGAGATAGGCCAGGCTAGAATAACCGGTGCCGAAATCATCAATGGAGAATTTGACGCCCAGTTGTTTCAATTCTCGAAACAGGTCAAGCACTGTCTGATTGTGGTCTACCAACAGACTTTCGGTGACTTCAAGTTCAAGCTCGGTGGCCGGGAGACCGGTTTCGGCGAGTATTTGCTGAACCAGCGCCAGCAGATGGCTATGACGGATTTGCACGGCGGACAGATTGACCGCTACGGGGACCTTGAATAATCCCGCTTCCCGCCAGACCTGGTTCTGGCGGCAGGCTTCGCGTAACACCCAGGCGCCGATTTCGACAATCAGGCCGCTGCTTTCCGCTACCGGGATGAATTTGGCCGGCGAAATCAGGCCCTGTTCGGGGTGACGCCAGCGGAGCAGCGCCTCGAGCCCTATCAGTCGGCCACTGTCAAGCGCTATCTGGGGTTGGTAGTGTAGTTCGAGCTGGCCAAGCGATATGGTTTGCCGCAGGGCTTCTTCCAACATCAGCCGTTCCTGCGCAGCGACATTCATTTCCGGTTGGAAGAAGTGGAAAGTATTTCGTCCGCCCTCCTTAGCTCGGTACAGCGCGGCATCGGCATAGCGCAGTAAGGATTCGAGGTCGTTGGCGTCGCGAGGATACAGGCTGATGCCAATGCTCGTGGAGAGATGCAAAACCCGGCGGTTCAATTCAAAAGAGCGATCAAAGATCTCCTGAATTTTCCGGGCGACTTGCGTTGCGCCCTCGGGGCCGGTTTCGGCAAGGATCACCAAAAACTCATCTCCTCCGAGCCGCGATACGGTATCGGTTTCCCGCAAGGCATGTTTCAGACGGGTGGAGACCGCTTGCAGCAATTGATCGCCCACCGAATGGCCGAGTGAGTCATTGATATTCTTGAAATGATCCAGATCAAGAAACAGCAGCGCAACCTCGGTTCCTTCGCGATGGGCGGTGGCCAGCGCCTGAATGGCGTGTTCCCGGAGCAAGGTCTGGTTAGGCAGATCGGTCAGCGCGTCATAATAGGCCAGATGCTGAATACGCGCAGCCTGTTGCAGATGTTCCAGACCGAAGGCGATGTCCATGATCGCCTCTTTCAGCAAACGGATCTCTTTTTCGCCAAAAAAACCGGATTCCGCCAGATAGATGTTCAAGACGCCCCATACTCGGTCATCCAGGTGAATAGGAAACGACGCAGCAGCGCGAAAGCCGTGCCACAACATTTTCTCGCGCCAGGGGAGGGTATAGGGATCAGTTCTCAGGTCATTGCAGATATAGGGTCGATTTGCGCGGATTGCCGTACCGGTTGGGCCTTGCCCTTCCGGTCGCTCATCGGCGAATACCCGAATTTCCTTGAGATAACCCGACTCATCGCCGTATTGCGCGATGACTGCAACAGCTTGGGTTTGCGCATCCAGTTCACCAATCCAGACCATGCGAAAACCGCCGAATTCCACCAGAACGCGGCACGCCTCATCACAAAGATTTTGGCGGCTGGTCGCCCGCACTACAGCCTGGTTGACCTGGCTTAACGCCGCGTAGAGTCGATTAAGCCGTTCGATTTCCCGTTCATGTTCCTTGTGCTGCGTGATGTCGCGGAGGATGCCCAGCAGGTAATTGATCCCGCCGATTTCCACAACGCGACTGCTGACCTCCACCGGAAAGGTCGAGCCATTCTTACGGATATGGACGGTTTCGAACAAGGCGTGTTTTCGGGCAAACAGTTCCGTCAAGTACGTGGCGAATTGAGCGCGTTCTTCCGGCGCCCGCAGGTTCTTCAAGTTCAATTGTTGCAACTCATCCAGTGAATAACCGTAGCTTTCCAGAGCGCGATCATTAGCCTCCAGAATACGGCCATCGGCATCAGTCAACAGGATGATGTCATTAGCGTTTTTCAGAAAATACTCCACTCTTTCAGCCAGTATCTGCCGCTCGTGCTCCACCGCCAACTGGCTTTTAAGCCAGCGGGCTTCGCGATGGCGCCAGAATAGGCCCACGCTGAGACCGGCGCTTAGCATTAGCATGGCGAAGAGCATCCCGGCAAACCTGGCTTGCCGACGGAGCGGCGCGTAAATTTCCTCTTGATCCACTTTGGCGATTAGGAACCAGGCAGTATCTGGAACGGAGCGCAAGACGGCGAGTACGGGGATTCCCCGATAATCCAGGCCCTCAACAAAGCCTTGCTGACCGTGAATAGCCATAGCCGCCGGCAGCGACTCTGAGCGATCCAGGGGCAAGCGCAAGTCCAGTGCAGTGTTCGCCTGGTGGCGCAACTCGTTCAGGAACACGATTTCATTACCATCCCGGCGGACCAGCAGCGTTTCCGCTGTCAGACTCGGCGTGGGCCAGGTCTGGATCAACGGATAAAGGAACTGATAGGGATCGAGCCGCAACAGGATAACGCCCCGTGGTCCTGGAATATCGTCAGAAGAGGCATGTGGGGCAAAGATTGGAAACAGAATTTCGAAATGAATGTCTTCATCACCGTAAGAGTCGCGATGCAGTTCGGCTATGATCACATCGCGGGCCGATAGCACTTTGGCAACCTGCTCCCGCGTAGTAGGAGGAGGCGCCACCCGCCACTCGGGAACCGCCAGGCGCACATGACCCTGGGAATCGAGCAACGAGACCTGGGCATAACGGTCGCCCCCCGTAAGCAGCCTGAACCAGTCGAGCAGCTTGTTCCGGGCGGCTGCGGAGTCGGGATTATCCAGGAAAGCCTGAACATCCTCAGCGACGAAGGCGGCTTTTGAGAAAAACCGGGCATCATTTAGGCGCTCCCTGCGCCAGTTCACAATTTGCTGAATTTTCAAATCGGCGATGGCCACCAGTCCATCCTGGACTTTCTGGCGTAAATCCGCCTGTTGTTGTCTGAGGTACAGCCAACCCGTAGTACCGATCGCCATCATCAGGATGATGACTACTCCCAACAGGATCAAGGGAAAACGGGGTCGAAGGGGCGTATTCACAAGAAATTATTGAGTTTGGACATAGCCGAAGCATTTTAGCTTTTGTTGAATGCGCGCCAGGGTGGTCTTACTGCACCGGCGTGGCCCAGGGATAGCCCGCGCGCCGATGAGTGCGGAACCGCTTGTGAACAAGGGTTACTGCCTGAGAGCGATCAATTATGTTTTCATTGTATTCTTTAAAAATCGGAATGCCAACGACGGATTTTTTTAGAGTTTCACTATGTCTTATTGAGAAAAAATCTTTGATTTTTAATTGAAAAAAATGGATAGCGATCGCCTGCATATAAGGAATCTTTTCGCCGATAGCCATTTTAGGTTTTGCCTTCTATCATGCGCTGTCATACATACAGAGGTCATGTTAGACCTGATTGACTTACCCGTTATCCTTGGGAGTCGGATATGGAACTGGGCTTGATTGGACTGGGAAAAATGGGCGCGCCAATGACCCGGCGATTACTCCAGAACGGGCATACGGTATGGGTTTATGACATCGATTCCGCTAAAACCGATGAACTGGCGCGATTGAGTGCGCGATCGGCGGAAACCCTGGCGAATCTGGTAAGCTGCTTGCAAACACCGCGCATTGTCTGGGTCATGCTCCCCGCCGGCGCGATGACGGAAGCCACGCTGCTCGATCTGCTGGACCTGTTGGAACCGGGCGATCTAGTGCTTCAACTGATCTAATTTG
>JAGRHM010000310.1 GCA_020445005.1 Candidatus Competibacteraceae bacterium
GCGCCCGGATGATCAGCCGGCGACCGGCTAGCACTTCGGTCATTTCGCGATAGACCTGGTATTGCTCCTCCTCGTCCGGGGCGTTGTCGCGCTCCAGGAACAGGAACTCAGTGCGCATCAGGCCGATGCCTTCCGCGCCGGCGTCAATCGCGGCGGTGGCTTGCTTCGGATTGGCGACGTTCGCGGCGATTTCCACGGTATGACCGTCGGTGGTGGTCGCCGGTTGGTGGCGCACGGCGCGCAGCGCTTCACGGGCGGCCTGTTGCCGGACGATGACCTCGGAGACGCTGCGTTGATCCTTCTCGCTGACATCCACATAGAGGCAACCGCTGCCGCCATCGATGACCGCCAGGCCGCCTTCCGGCGCGGTCAGCAACGCGGGACCCGCTGCAACGATAGCCGGTAATCCTAACGTGCGCGCCAGAATCGCGGTATGCGAGGTCGGACCGCCGACGCTGGTGACCAATCCCCGGATATGGCGCGTATCGAGTTGCAACGTGTCGGAGGGGGTCAGATCTTCTGCGACTAGAATCGACGGTTCAGTGAGCGTCATTTGCCGCCGTTCGATGCCGAGCAATTGGGCTAGCACTTGTTCGCCCACATCGCGTAAATCCAGCGCCCGGGCGGCCAGCAAGGGATCGGCGACCTGTTGCAGTTTTTCGATGCGCGCCCGCAACGCCCGTTGCCAGGACCAGGCTGCGCCGTGGCCTTGCATGATGGTGGTGAGGGCGTCGCGCACCAGCACCGGATCAGCCAGCAGTTCGCGCTGTGCGGCGAAGATGGCGGCTTCGGCGGCGCTGAGACGCTGACGGGTGCGCGCTTCCAGCTCCTCGCGTTGCGCCTGGACGGCCAGTATCGCTTGTTCCAGCGCCTCGCCTTCGGCCACTACATCGCCGGGTTGATCGGTGATCTGGAAGCGCTGAGAAATGTGGCGCACCAGCTTGCCGATCGCCAGTCCGGGACTGGCGCTGATGCCGTAGAGCGTGGTGGGCGACCCGGTGGGCGTCCAGTCCGGCGCGGTCTTGCGCGCGGCCAGCGCATTGCGGCGGGCGCGCTCGGCGTCGGCCTTTTCTTCAGCGGATAAAGTACGCATGGTCTCGTGCAAAGCGTTTAGCGCCTTTTGCGCATCGGGGCCGCGCGCCGCCAGCCGCAGGGTAGCGCCACAGGTTACGCCCAAGGCTAATAAACCGGTCAGCGCCTTGGCGTCGGCAAATTCGCCGCCTTTATAAATCCGCAGTTCACAAGCAAAGCGCTTGGCGGTATCGACCCAGCGGGTTGCCGGACGGGCGTGCAGCCCGTTGGGATAATCCACCGTCCATTCGACCTCGGCGTCCGCTGGCCAGGCCGGTGCGACCGGCGCTTCCACGACCGGCGGAGCGTCCGCAGCGTCGGCGAGCGCCGCGATTAACACCAGTGGGTTTTCCGCATGAAACAAGGTGTCAAGCGCTTCGGGTTGCTGCATCAAGCGGGTCAGACGACGCAGCAACGCGATATGTTCGTCGGACTGGGCGGCGATCGCCACTACCAGATAGGCTTTCTGACCTTCGTTCCATTCGACACCATTCGGTACTTGCAGAATGGCGATGCCGGTGTGATGAATCAGATGCCGATCTTCGATCATTCCATGCGGGATGGCTACGCCGCCGCCCAGGAAGGTGTTGGCGACCTGCTCGCGTTTGAGCAGGCTGTCAATGTAGGCGAGGTCGATGTAGCTAGCTTCAGCCAGCAATTGGCCAGCGTGGCGGATGGCTTCTTCTTTGCTCTGTACGCGAACGTCCAGACGAATACAGGACCTGGTAATCGTTTTCATATTTATCTCCAAGGTGGTGTGAGTTTATTCACGATTTAATTTGTAATCGATTACATTTAGGATGTCAAGCAAAAAATTATCATCTCAACAAAATGTTTTGAGTGTTAGAGGGATGATTGATTCGTCCTTTATTGATCTAATACCGATTCTCAGCAAGCGGTAGTACGCCACAAATTCATCCTGCTCCAGCGCATCGCGCAACTGGCTTTGCAGAGTCAGTCGCCCCTGCGCTATCCGGGTCAGGGTTGCTATGAAACTGATAGGTATTCCATTCCTGCGCCCTGGCTTGATGCAAGGCGATCTTCGCATTGCGGAGTAAGGCATCGACGGTCTAACCATCTGCTGTTGACCGATGTGGTTGATACTCATCGGGGATGTATTAGAAGAGCGTCTTCTCGGCAACAGCGACACCGGCGTTGGGTTGTGGAGGATCGAAACCGGCGTGGGCCAGGAGTGCAGCCATGGCTTGATTGTCCTGGAGACATAGCGCAACGAATCGACGGAGTCCCCGCGCCCGCGCCGCCTCGGTCAGCAGATGGAGCAGCGTACTCGCGAGTCCAACTCGCCGCCACGCGGGACTGATCACCAAAGCGATTTCCGCCTGTGCCGGGCCGGGCGCGCCTTCATAACGCCCGATGCCCACTGCTCGACCGTCCTCGGCAAAGGCGACCAGCGCCAGTCGCCACCGGTAATCAATATGAACCATAAAATACCGGCGCTTGGCATCCAGTTTGGGTTGAGTCGTGAAGAAGCGTTGATAAAGGGTTTCGGCGTCGGCCTCGCGTAACTCATGTTCCAGGATGAGTTCATCGGCAGGGATGATGGGGCGGATAAAGACCCGGCGACTGTCGCGCAGAGTAAGAGATTGTTCAAGTTCAACTGGATAACCGGGAGGGCGAGCGGCGGATGGAGTTTGATCTGGCGGCGCTGCGGTTTCCTGTCGTTCGTTCATGCAGCGTGTGCTCCAGTCGTTTCTGAACCATGCGAGGCGCGCATATAATCCGGTCGGCCCGCGGCCAGCCAGTCCTGGAAGGCGGCTTCGGTTCCAACGTCCCCGCCATATTCGCATGATTTTAGATACCGATGATGCAGCACCGCGCAATACCCCTGGATGGGATCATGAAGGTTGGGCATGGCGCGCAACCGTTCCAGCATCGGTTCGAAAACGCCGACTCGCCAACGCACGGCGGCGACTTCCTTGCCGGTGGCGGTGCTGGCTCCGGTCAGACACTGATAATAATGCAGGTCCGAGAGCACCTGCCGGGCCTGCCGCTCCATAGCCTCGATGCCCGTCAAACGGTGCAATTTGACGGAATGAAAGTTTCGTCCTCCCACCTTCACCTTCATCCGCAACCGCCGGCCGCCCTCGTCCGGGATGAGGTCTACTTCGTCCACATCGAAACCGAGTTCGTTGAGCCGGTGAATCTTTTCCGTGATCTTGAAGCTTTCCTCCGGCGCGATGAGCTTGGTTTCGGTGAGTTCCCGCCACAGGTTCCGGTAGCGTTCCGCGATATCCTCGCCCAGCGTCAAGTCGGCCTCGTCGATCGGCAAGCCCTGGGCGGCGGCGATATCGGCCATGCCGCCCGCCACGTTGATGATCATGATCTCCAGATCCTCTTCGCGCTGGCCGTCGGACAGGGATTTACGCATCACCGAGGTTTCGGCGTCGACCATGATTGGCTCAATGGCTTCGGCGTCGTAGCGATAGAGGACATTGGCCAAGGAGCAATCTCCCCAGAAACAACCCGCCAGATGCAGTTCGACCAGCAGGCCAGCGAAGGCGTCGAGCATCGGCTCGCGGTGGGCGCCGAAACCATGATCTCGCACCAGTTGCTGGTAGGAAAAAGCATGTTCCAGATAACGGGTGATAATGGCCGCCGAACGTTCAGCGCCGGCATCGGGATACCGGTCTTCGACGATGCCCACCGGAATAGCAGCAGTCACATCCTGAGTTTCCAGCGCCCGCAGGACCTCGTAATCCTGGCGTGCGGCGGCGCGGGGCAATTCCTTGACGACGTAAATCCCCTGGTCGTAGGCAACAAATCGGACCTCATGCCGGGAAGATCCACGTGGAAGATCGACAAAGCGCGCCTCTGACCAATCGACGATGGACTGCGTCCATGGCAAATCGAGAAAGTCCGGATGCCCGGGTCGGACCTTGAGAGAAAACAGGGTATTCATATACCGTACTCGACTGTTGAGATCACAGAGCGCGACGGTTTGAATAGGCTTGAATAAGACTAGGTCAATGGGTATGCAAAAATTCCTGTACCTGTTCCCGATTCGGCAAAGCCGGGATTGCGCCGCGCTGAGTTGTCGCCAGCGCGCCGACCGCGTTGGCGAAGCGGCACAGCTCACGCAGACGCGCTTCATCCCGGACGATGGTCGGATCGGCCAGCACGCCTTGTAACAAACCGGCAACGAAGCCATCTCCCGCTCCCGTCGCATCGACCGCCTCGACCGTGAAACTGGCGACATTGCCGGAAAATCCTGGCGTGAAATAGGTGCAACCTGCACGCCCACGGGTCACGACCATTAATTTCAAGTCATCGTGCCAAAGTGCCTGACAAGCCTTTTTCAGATCGCTCAGTCCGGTCAGGAATTCGCTTTCATCGTCGCTGAGCTTGACGATGTGCGCCTTCTGCAAGCCCAACAACATCCCCTGGCGCGCAGCCTCCGCGTCTGGCCACAGCGGCAGGCGCAGGTTGGGATCGTAGGACACCAGCCCTCCGGCGGCGCGGGCTGCATCGACCGCATATAGCGTGGCGCTGCGCGAGGGTTCGCTGATCAGACTGATCGAACCGAAATGCAAGAGTTTCGCCTGACCGATCACATCCATGTCCACTTCGCGGGGAGTGAACAGCATGTCGGCGCTGGGGTGGCGATAGAACATGAATTCACGTTCCCCATCCGCCCGTAGCGAGACGAAAGCCAGCGCAGTGCGCGCCTCGGTGGAGAAGCACAGCGGGCTGACCTCGACGCCCGCTTGGGCCAAGGTGTCGGCCAGGAAATGCCCGAAGGCATCGTCGCCGACCTTGCCCATGAAGGCGCT
>JAGRHM010000311.1:0-246 GCA_020445005.1 Candidatus Competibacteraceae bacterium
GAGTATGGTTTGGAAGTTTGAGCCGAATTGTGCGCGAATGCGCTGTATCTGGTCTGGTTAAAGAATATTCCAGCGCCAACCCCGCCAATGCCAGTCAACGCCGGGTGCCGCCAGCGCGCCGATCCATCCGGGTTCGATGGACACATTCAACACACTCCATTCCCGATTGTGTCCATCAGCCAGCCCAGCTCTCTGCATCAACCAATTGCTATCCTGAAAACAGAGATCCAGTTTACTCAGACCCGT
>JAGRHM010000311.1:293-5790 GCA_020445005.1 Candidatus Competibacteraceae bacterium
GCAAAAAACATTTCGCGGGTTTGTTCCGGCGACACTCCCTGAAACGCCGCCCATTCGCGGGAGGCGCAGATGCGTTCAGCCACCGCCGCATAATCCAGCCGACGATCCAGCGTTTCCACATCCACGCCGACTTCACGGCGGGCGATGGCGTACAACACCCGGTCGCTGCTGTGGGAGAGATTAAAATGTAACTTATTGATCCGCTGATCCGTTAGCGTCGGTTTACCGCGAGGCCCGTGGCTGAAACGGATGAACGCCGCCGGTTGGTCCAGATAGGCGCCCAACAGTTCCCGCAACAAGCCGCGTCCCGCGATAAAGCGATCCCGATGCTCGGGAAAGCGAAAGCGCATCGCCCGTTCCCGCTCATCCACAGTCAGCGTCGCTGCCAGCGCTGCCAATCGCTCGACGGGCGGTTGCAAACTCGCCAACCAGAGATGCGCCTCATCAGCGGCCAGGGCCGGCGCTGGCTCCAGTATCAAATGTTGATGGTCAATCACTGACCACTGCGTATTCACGATGCATGGAAGCAGCGGTCAGGGGTTGGCGGACGCGCCACGCCACAAAATCTTCTGCGGGCAGCGGGCGGCTGAATAGATAACCTTGAGCCAGATCACAATCCTGCTCCAGCAAGATGCGCCGCTGTTGCTCAGTCTCAACACCCTCGGCGATGACGTTCAGTCCCAGACTGTGACCCAGCGCCACAATAGTCGCAGCCAGCGTTCGCTCATCCGGGTCATTCTCCAGATCACGCACAAAACTTTGATCGATCTTCAATGCGGTGATCGGCAGACGTTTGAGATAGCCAAGACTGGAATAACCGGTGCCAAAATCGTCAATAGTCAATCCGACGCCCAACTGCTTCAAAGCGTTTAGCGTACCCATGGTTTGCACACCGGTTTCAAGCAGGGTAGATTCGGTTAGCTCCAATTCTAGCGCGCCAGGCGGTAGCCTATAAATGGCTAATAAACTTTCAATGTGGGCTACGAATCCTGGTTCGCGAAAATGACGGGCGGCAAGATTGACAGCTACATGCAAAACAGGCAATCCTGCATCGCGCCAGATCGCCAATTGCCGGCTCACTTCTTCCAGCATCCAGTCGCCCAAGCCGACGATCAGGTCGCTGGCTTCGGCCACGGGGATAAACTGATTAGGCGGGATTAAACCGCGCTTGGGATGTTGCCAACGCACCAGAGCTTCAGCGCCGACCAGCGCTCCATCCGCCAACCGTAGCTTGGGTTGATAATAAGCGCGCAATTCATTCGATTCGAGCGCCTGGCGCAATTCGGTTTCCAACACCAGCCGCGCCACGCTGGCGACATTCATTTCCCGGGTGTAAAACACCTGAGTATTGCGTCCGGCCTCCTTGGCCTGATAGAGGGCGGTATCGGCATTCTTGAGTAACTCGTCGAAATTGGCGCCATCATAGGGATAGAGGGCGATCCCAATCGAAAGCGTAGTATGCAGATGATGACTGGCCACCATGAAGGGTTGCCGGAAGACCGCCAGCAGTTTATCGGCGACCCGCTGCGCTCCATCGAGATTGATCTCGGGCAGCAGCAGGACAAACTCATCGCCGCCCAGTCGGCATATCGTATCCGTTTCCCGAACCGCTTCCCGCAACCGCTGGGCAACCTGCCTGAGTAATTCATCGCCTTCAACGTGACCGAGTGAATCATTGACTTCCTTGAAACGATCCAGGTCCAGGAATAAAATTGCTAACTCGCTGCGGTGACGGGCCGCCAAGGCCAGCGCTAACTCAGCCCGTTGCGCCAGCAACGTTCGATTAGGCAAACCCGTCAAGGTATCGAAGTAGGCCAGGATCTGGATGCGTTGTTTGTCCTGTTGCTGCTCAGTGATGTCGCGTCCTGTGCCGCGATAGCCGGTGAAACGCCCCGCATCATCGAACAGAGGGATGCCACTGATGGTAAACCAGCGGTCTTCGCCCGAGTCCGAACGCACCCGATACTCAAAATCCCGAAAGGGTTGATGCGCCTCAAGCACCGCCCGGTGCGTCGCCCATTGTTCTGGCGTTAGATCAATAATCGGCGTTTCCCAGCGGGTTTTGCCGATGAACTGCTGGGGATCAACGCTAGCTCGCTCCAAGCCCGCCATGGCTTTGCCTGAAGTAAAATAGGTAAATCGAAACTGGTCATCCTGTTCCCAGAACCAGTCCGAAGCCAGCATCGAGAGATCGCGAAACCGTGTTTCACTGGCGCGCAAGGCTGCTTCGGCGTGTTTGCGCCGGGTAATATCGCGCCAGACGGTGTGCAAGATGTGCTGATCCCGCCAGGGAATCGCCGTTAACAATACTTCTGCCCAAAATTCGCTGCCATCCATGCGGCAATGCATCCACTCAAACCGCTGGCTGCCTTCCTGGAAGGCGGCGGTGATGATTTTCTGGGCCTTTTCAGCAGAACGCTGGCCATCCGGCTGAAATTTTGGGGATAAATCGACCGGTTGGCGATTCAGTATCTGTTCTTTACTTGTCGCGCGCATCAAACGAAGCGTTGCGGCGTTGCAATCGAAGAAACGCTGCTGATCCAGCAGTAGGTGCGCATCACTAGACTGCTCAAATAGAGTGCGGAATAACTGCTCGCGTTCTGTCAGGCTAGTCGCTCGTACCATGGCTGCTATCGTCCGTCGCTGTTGGTAAAGATACAATACACCCAACAGAATGACAAAAGCTCCTACCGCAACTGTTCCACGGTAACCCGCAGGTGCGAAGCCCGCAATAGATCGACCGATCCAGCCCTCCTCTACCCAAAAAACCAGCGGCGTGGTCAGAACGCCGGCTACGACCGACAGGACGGCGCGCGTCTTGGCAGTCATGGCTAGTCGCCTTTATCGGATGTCAGCAGCACTCTAACTCCTTGTTTCCCATTGCCAGGCGTGCGCAATAATCGTAGCCAGATCGGCGTAACGCGGTTCCCAGGCCAGTTCTGCTTTCGCTTTGCGTGAATCAGCGACCAGACGGGCCGGATCGCCAGGCCGTCGTTCGCCATAGTGTACCGGGATGTCGCGCCCGGTCACGGCGTGGGCGGTCTCGATCACCTCCTGGACCGAGAAGCCGTTGCCGTTGCCCAAATTATAGACGGTGCTGTCTGCGCCATCCCACAAACGTTGCAAAGCTAGCAGGTGCGCTTCACACAGATCATTAATGTGAATGTAATCGCGAATGCAGGTCCCGTCCGGGGTGTCGTAATCCTGGCCGAATACGGTGATGTGTGGCTGACGACCGCTGGCGGCTTGCAACACTAAAGGAATCAGATGCGTTTCCGGGTCATGGCGTTCGCCCAACTGGCCTTCGGGATCAGCGCCGGCGGCGTTGAAGTAACGCAGGCAGACCGATTTCAATCCATAGGCGGTGTCGTAATCTTCGAGAATCTGTTCAACCATCCACTTGCCGCGCCCGTAGGGGTTGATCGGCAGTTTGGGATGCTCCTCATCAATGGGGATGCGCACCGGCTCGCCGAAAATCGCGGCAGTGGAGGAGAAAATGAAGTTGTTGACCCGCCGCGCCACCAGCACGTCCAGCAGGTTCTGGGTCTTGAATACGTTGTTACGGTAATATTTGGCCGGCTCCCGCACCGACTCGCCGACCTGAATGTAGGAAGCAAAGTGTATGACGCCGTCGAAGCGGCATTCTCGACAAGCCTCTTCCATGATGTCCCGCTCAAACAGATCGCCCAACACAAACTGCGCGCCTTCTACTACTGCATCCCGGTGGCCAGTGGACAGATTATCCAGCACTGTCACCTCGAACCCGCGTTGAACCAGCAATTTCACCATGTGGGAGCCAATATAACCTGCTCCGCCAACGACAAGCACATGCATCGTTCTTCCCTCGCTGTTCAGTGCATCATGATGGTTTATAAGACTCTAAATGAAATTAAATATCCATAATCTTTCTCCATTCTCGTGAGTCATAAGTTCTCAATAACTTGTTGAAGTTGTTCAAATTGGCCTATTCGACAAATTATTGCCACAAGAGCGAAAAACCAATTATTCTTCAAAAAGCTATGTGCTATTCAAGCCCATGCTTAATGAGAACTTGTGACTCTCGAGCTCCATTAATCTTTCTAGCGATGTCTACTGCGCTGAGCGCCGCATGGCCGACTTCTCGGTCGGTCAGGCAAAGATGCTCCGGTCCGCCCTACCGGCGTTACAGGCTATCGACGGTGCTGCCCAGGCCCCAAGCGCCTTACGGGTCAAAAGGATCGACCAGGATCAAAGTGAACATGTCTTAGTGAACCGCTGCCCGGCTTTCATTCAATCACCGAGAGGCGTCGTCCTCTACCCTGCCCGATTCCTAGCCGCGATAATCCTGTGCAACCGCGCACAAACCTCTCGACCGGCGCAAAAACCATGTCGAAGGCTCTGCCTTGGCAAGCTGTTTGCTGAAAAATGCACTCCATGTTAAACCCTGTGCCGGAGTCTGCTATGGAAACTCTGATGATTCTTATCGCCAGCGTGGCGATGATCCTTGGTCCTGCCTTGTTGGCGCCGGTTGCGACGGACGAGGATGACGAATGCCTCAGCTACACGCCGATCCGTATCCCGCCGACCGCTGGCCCACATCCTTGAGGACGCCACGATCATGACGATCTTGCCGCATACTGGACAACTCTTGCACGAAGCCTTTCCCAATGTCCACCGCTTCTTGCGCTTCAGGATGCCCCTTACCCCGTTGGACGATCGCGGCGTCTGGAAGACCTTTCTCCAGCATGGTCAGCTTTCCGCCCAAGCTGGTCGGCAGGCTGTGAGTTGGGGACGCCTACCCTATCTGGAGATACAGTCGCTGCCCAAGGGCGTGTACGGGCTATTCACACCTGGCCAGCCTGATACAATTGCCATTGCGCGTCGTGTCGCGGAGCGATTTGAGGCCGATTTCGCTAACGGCGCCCGACGGCAAAAAGCGCTGTTCTATCTGCGCGCTATATTGCTGCATGAACTCGTACATTGGGGAGACTGGAGAGCAGACGGAGTCCAATCGGATCGGGGTCGCGCGCACGAGGACGATGCCGGACGGCGCTTTGAACAGGCGGCGTATTCGCGCAAGATTTACCCCAAAGAATGGGTCGGCGACTATTAACCTCGCTGACCCCATCATAAGGCCATGCTTGAAACCACGCTGCATGAATGGATAGCGGTGAGTAGCGCATGATTTCTGCGCAAAAGCATCAAGCGGCGTTCCAAGAAAAAACCCGCCGGAGCGGGTTGGTTGAGTGCTTCAATTGGTGGAGGCGGGGGGAATCGAACCCCCGTCCGCAGATCCTCTGCCTTTGGCCCTACATGCTTAGCCTGATCTTTAATTTAACCGTTCGCAACCCGACCGGCAGGGCGACGAACGGCGGTTCCGGTGAGTTTTAGCCCCTCCCCCCCGGACAGGTTCGGTGGCGATCTTGTGTTAGTCGACCCCTGAAGCGCCCCGAAAGGCTCCGAACCTCACAAGCAAGTTTCGGTCAGGGGCTAGCGGGCTTTAGGCCGCCAGAGCGTA
>JAGRHM010000312.1 GCA_020445005.1 Candidatus Competibacteraceae bacterium
TGCCGTAGATCACGAAGATGTCGCCAATGGCGTCCATCATGGTGTAGGTCTTCATCGATAAATTTCCGTTAGGTGGACGGCGCGCAGATTAAAGCGGGATGTCGCCGTGTTTCTTGGCGGGCCGCAATTCACGCTTGGTCAGCAACTTGCGCAGCGCTAGGGCAATCGTAGCTCGGGTGTCAGCCGGTTCAATCACATCCGTGATGTAGCCGCGTGAGGCGGACATGTACGGCGAGGCAAATTTGGCCCGATATTCCGCCGCCAGCTCAGTCGCCTTGGCCTTGCGATCTTCGGCGACCTTGAGTTCGTTGCGATAGAGAATATTGACTGCGCCTTCTGCGCCCATCACCGCGATTTCCGCCGTGGGCCAGGCGAACACCAGATCGGCGCCCATTTCCTGGGCGCACATGGCCAAGTAAGAGCCGCCATAGGCTTTGCGCAGGATGATCGTAATCTTGGGCACGGTAGCGGATGCGTAGGTGTAGAGCATCTTCGCGCCATGCCGGATAATGCCGCCGCGTTCCTGTTCGATGCCGGGCAGGAAGCCGGGCACATCGACCAGCGTCACCAGGGGGATGTTGAAGGCGTTGCAAAACCGGATGAATCGGGCGCCCTTGTCGGAAGAATCGATATCCATAGCCCCGGCTTTGACCATTGACTGATTAGCGAGGACGCCGACCACAATGCCTTGAATGCGGGCGAAACCGACCACGATGTTGCCCGCCCAGCCCGCATGGACTTCCAGGAACTGACCGTTATCGACCAGACGCTTGATGACCGGTTGCACGTCCATGGGTTCCGAGGAGGTTTCCGGGATCAGCGCATCGATGCCTTCATCTGAGGACAGATCGAGATCGGGATAGGGGCGATGCGGCGGGTCCTCGGTGTTGTTTGACGGCAGGTAGCTGAGCAAGGTCTTAGCGATCTGGATGGCGTGCCGGTCATCCTCAGCGACAAAATGCACGTTGCCGCTGACCGTGGCGTGCATCTGGGCGCTGCCGACCTCGTCCAGACTGGTCGTGCGACCGGTGACCGCCTTGATTACCTCTGGGCCGGTGATAAACATATAGGCGTTCTGCTTGGTCATGATGATGTAATCCATCAGGGCCGGCGAGTACGACGCGCCGCCCGCGCAGGGACCGGCGATGATGGCGATTTGCGGCACTACGCCTGAAAGCAGTACGTTCTGGTAAAACACTTCACCGTAACCGGATAGCGCGTCTACCGCCTCCTGAATACGCGCGCCGGCGGAGTCCTTGAAGGCTACCACAGGGACGCCGATTTTCAGGGCGAGCTGCATGGACTGCACGATCTTCTTAGCATGCATCTTTCCCAGAGTGCCGCCCATCACCGTGAAATCCTGGCTGAACGCGGCGACCGGTCGACCGTCGACGAAACCGGTGCCGACGACGACGCCATCCGAGGGCAGTTCCTTGTCGGCTAGGCCAAAGTGCTTGGCGGCATGTTTGGCGTGAGTTGCGATTTCCTGGAAGGTGTCCGGCTGAAACAGGGCCAGCAAGCGTTCGCGGGCGCCCATCAGACCCTTGGCGTGTCGCTCCTGGAGTTTGTCCTCGCCGCCGCCGGCTAATACTTTGGCGCGGCGTTCCCGCAAGATTTCAAGCTGTTTTTCGGAGAGCATGAACGGTCCTCGTGATGGTTCAAGTCGATCGACAAATTGACGGTCAATAATCCGCGTCCCGCGCTCGGGCCGCGCGGGGCTGGTTGTCTTTCTTCAGTGAGACGCGGGGGAACGGCCTGGGCAAGGCGCTGATGATGGCAGAGCATTCACCGTCATCCACGCTGACCCGTTCCAGCCAAACATTTTGCTTAAGGGTAGCTGAAATCCCGGCAAACGCGAGAGCCGGCGTTGTTGAAATATGAATGTCTGTCCTGTGTCATCGGGAAATTTACGAGCACAGGGTCTGCGCAGTCTCTCGCAGGGTTTGACTGTTGATGGCGGCATGATAGTGGGCGCTGAAATCCGAGCCACGCAGCGCTTTCTTGATCATGCTTTCCAAATTGGGGCGCTTGTCTTCCGGATTCGGACCACTGCCCAGACCGCCGCCAAACTCGACAATGCAAGTGACGCCATCGTGAAAAGCTGTTTCCAGATTATCGATCCAGTGGACCGGATGGAACAGTTGAAAGAAAAGCCGGGTCTTGATGGCCACCGGATCGGGGTCATGGTAAGCGCCGGTATTATTGGACAGAACGCGGATGCGTGGGGCGCTCATCTCGGCGGCGTCCAGTGCCGGGCGGAAATGCACGGCGGCGGTGATCATATAGAAAGTATGAAATGCGCCTTCGGTTTTGAGGCGGGTCGGCCGCTTGCGGGGGAAGTGCATGTGCGCATCTTCGGTCAATCGATCCAGGTCTTCGCTCAGCCCGCCGACCACGATTTGATCGAGCAGATTGCGCGCAGCGACCACGCAATAGTGTTTTTCAGCCAGCGGGCCGATGTTATCCAAGTGCAGGGGAAAAGCCAGCATTTCGCCGTTGCCATAATCGCCCATGCATTCGCCGCGCTTTTGCACCAGGCGCAAGGCCGTCTCAAAGCTCAAAGCCCCGGCGGCGACCAGCGCGCAATATTCGCCCAGGCTATGGCCGGCCGCCAGCACCGGTTGCACTTGGTAGTCGGTTAATTCACGAAAGATGTTCAAGCAGGCCAGTGAGTGAACCAGCAGAGCGGGTTGCGTATAGCGGGTCAGCCTGAGTTCTTCTTCCGGTCCTTCCTGGCAAAGTTTAACGAGATCGTAGCCCAAAATATCGTTGGCCTGCTCGTAGAGTTGCCGGGCCGACGGAAAGTCGCGGATCAGGTCGCTGCCCATGCCAACATACTGGGAGCCCTGTCCGGGAAAAATGAACATGATGTGCTGGTCCTGACTCGACACGGCGATGCGCTCCTGTGGGGAGTAGTGAAAACAAACGCACAAAGATACGGAGAAGTTGCGGACAAGGCAAGGCATAAGTCGGACGACCGGCGAACGAGTCGTAGGACCTGTAGTAGAATCTGTGGATACTTTCAACACGCTCAAGGGAAGATATTATGGCTACGGCCACGATTATCGACGGCAAACATTTCGCTGCCCGGTTACGCACCGGCATCGCGACGCAGGTCGCCCAACTCAAGGCAAGCTACGACTTAACTCCCGGCTTGGCCGTCGTGTTGGTGGGCGACGATCCCGCCAGCCAGATCTATGTGCGCAACAAGGGCGTACAGGCTCAAGAAGCGGGTATGAATTCCTTCCAGCACCGCCTGCCGGTCACCACTACCCAGCCCGAACTGTTGGAGCGTATCGCTGACTTGAATGAAGACCCAGCGGTCAACGGCGTTCTGGTGCAGTTACCCCTCCCCGCGCAGATTGACCCGCAAGCGGTAATCGAGGCTATCGCAGTTGCTAAGGATGTGGATGGCTTTCACCCGGTCAATGCGGGTTTGCTGGCGACGGGTGGAACCGCGATGGTTCCCTGCACCCCACTGGGTTGCCTGATGCTGCTCAAAGCTTATGCGGGGGATCTGGCGGGTCAGCGAGCCGTGGTGTTAGGGCGCTCCAATATCGTGGGCAAGCCGATGGCGGCCCTGCTACTGCGGGAGCATTGTACCGTAACGATCGCCCATTCCCGCACCCGGGATCTGGCGGAGGAGTGCCGACGTGCGGATATTCTGGTGGCGGCGGTGGGCCGGGCGGGCATGGTTAAGGGCGACTGGCTGAAACCGGGCGCGACGGTGATCGATGTCGG
>JAGRHM010000313.1 GCA_020445005.1 Candidatus Competibacteraceae bacterium
CGCAACATGCGCCGCAGGGGTTCGGCGGCGCCCCACAGCAGCTGGTCGCCACAGGTGAATGCGCTTAAATAATATGGTCCTATATTGAGTTTGCGCAACCGGCCCACCGGCACGTTCAGATGGCCGGTTACGGCGGTGGGAGTCAATTCCCGAATGGAGCGCTCTCGCTCATTCGGCACGATGCGCACCCAGTCATTGGCAGTTTGGATCATTTCAGCGACTTCATCCAGGGGGGCATCGCGCGTGAGCTTGATGGTCAACGCCTGACTGTGACAACGCATGGCCCCAACTCGTACACAAATGCCATCAACAGGTACGGGTTGATCGGCGCAACCCAGAATCTTGTTGGTTTCGGCCTGACCCTTCCACTCCTCGCGGCTTTGTCCATTATCCAATTGCTTATCGATCCACGGGATCAGACTTCCGGCTAAGGGGACGCCGAAGTTTGCTGTCGGGAAATCATTGGAACGCAGCGTTTCCGCCACGATGCGGTCGATTTGCAGAATTGCCGAGGCCGGTTGATCCAGACGATCCGCTACCGCGCCGTGAATGACGCCCATTTGCGCAATCAGTTCGCGCATATTCTGCGCGCCGGCCCCGGAAGCCGCCTGATAGGTCATGACGCTCATCCACTCCACCAGGCCGTGGGCAAATAGTCCGCCCAAGCCCATCAGCATCAGGCTGACCGTGCAATTACCACCGATATAGTCCTTGATGCCCTGGGTCAGCGCATCCTGGATGACTGAGCGATTGACGGGATCGAGAATGATGACGGCATGGTCTTGCATGCGCAATGCCGAAGCCGCGTCAATCCAGTAACCCCGCCAACCGGCGGCGCGCAATTGCGGGTAAATCTCGTGGGTATAGTCGCCGCCCTGGCAAGTGATGATGATGTCCAGCGTTTTCAGTTCATCCATCGACCACGCATCCTTCAGCGGCGGCGTATCCCGACCAATCGCCGGCCCCGGACCTCCGACGTTGGATGTGGTGAAAAACACCGGATCGATCAAGGCAAAGTCATTCTCCGCCCGCATCCGCTCCATCAGTACGGAACCTACCATGCCACGCCAACCGACTAGACCTACACGCCTCATGATTACTTCGTTGCCTCATTGAAAAATTTGACTGGGCTATCCATAACGTTTCTAACCCCTCACTCTAATAACGCCGCCACCACTGCATCACCCATCGCTTGGGTGCCGACCGCCGTCATTCCGGTTGCCGTAATATCCAAAGTGCGCAAGCCTTGATCCAGTACCCGACCAACGGCGTTCTCAATCCGCTCAGCCAGTTGTAGCTGGTTCAAACTGTAGCGCAACAACATCGCCACTGACAGAATCGTTGCTAATGGATTGGCCATGCCTTTACCCGCAATATCGGGTGCAGAACCGTGGATTGGCTCGTACAACCCCTTACCGTGAGCGTCCAGCGAGGCCGAGGGCAACATGCCGATGGAGCCAGTCAGCATTGCGGCGCAGTCGGAAAGAATATCGCCGAACAGGTTGCCGGTGACAATCACATCAAACTGCTTGGGCGCACGGACCAGTTGCATAGCGGCGTTATCCACGTACTGATGAGATAGAGCCACGTCGGGATAGTCCTTTGCCACGCGAATCACCACCTCACGCCATAACTCGGAAGTTTCCAGCACATTGGCCTTGTCCACCGAACAAACTCTGCGCTGACGCTTGCGGGCAGCTTCAAACGCAACCTGAGCAATACGTTCAACCTCCGATTCGCGATAGCTCATCGTGTTGAAACCTTCCCGTTCACCGCTTTCCAGGGTGCGAATGCCGCGCGGTTGACCGAAGTAGATGCCGCCATTCAGTTCTCTAACAATCAGGAGATCCAGACCGGCGACAATCTCGGATTTAAGGGCCGAAGCAGAAGCGAGTTGTGAGTAGAGCAATGCTGGACGCAGGTTGGCAAACAGTTGCAGATCAGCCCGAATCGCCAGCAGACCGCGTTCCGGGCGCAACGGTCGGTCAATGGCTTCCCACTGCGGACCGCCGACTGCGCCGAGCAGGATCGCATCCGCTTCCCGAGCCTGGCGGCGGGTAGCCTCGGGATACGGCTCGCCCAGTGCGTCGACCGCACAACCGCCCAGCAGACCGTATTCCAGCGTCGCGTCCAAACCGCATTCTTGGCGCAGACACTCCAGCACTTTCGCCGCCTCGGCAATAATTTCAGGACCAATCCCATCGCCGGGGAGGATTAATATTTTGTGGGGCATGACCGTTTCCGTATCTAAGATCATCGAGCGAAGAGCCAGGGCGCTTCTTCACGCCGACGGATCTCGTAGGCGCGAATATCATCGGCATGGCGCAGGGTCAGGCCAATATCATCCCAGCCATTCAGCAGGCACTGTTTGCGGAACTCATCGACGTCAAAGTGAAAGTCGACGCCATCTGGTGTGGTAACCGTCTGCGTGTGCAAATCCACGACCAGTCGGTAACCCAATGTGGCTTCAACCTCGCGGAATAACCGGTCCACGGTATGCGTATCCAGCGCCACCGGCAACAAACCGGACTTGAAGCTGTTGGTAAAGAAAATATCGGCAAAGCTCGGCGCAATCACACAACGAATACCGTACTCATCCAGCGCCCATACCGCATGCTCCCGCGAAGAGCCGCAACCAAAGTTTTCCCTTGCTAACAGAATGCTCGCGCCCTCGTAGCGCGGCTGGTTCAGGCTGAAATCGGGATTCAGCGGTCGCTTCGCGCAGTCCATGCCCGGTTCGCCATGATCCAGATAACGCCACTCGTCAAACAGGTTGCCGCCAAAGCCGATGCGCTTGATGGATTTGAGAAACTGCTTGGGGATGATAGCGTCGGTATCGACGTTAGCCCGGTCGAGAGGAACCACCAGGCCCTTGAGCTGATTAAAGACTTTCATTCAACAGGCTCCTCGGAATCTCAGAACGTCCGCACGTCAACGAAATGACCGACAATCGCCGCCGCCGCCGCCATCGCCGGGCTGACCAGATGCGTCCGTCCGCCCTGTCCTTGCCGTCCCTCGAAATTGCGGTTTGAGGTCGCCGCGCAATGCTCGCCGGGCAGCAAACGGTCGGTGTTCATCGCTAAACACATCGAGCAACCTGGCTCGCGCCATTCAAAACCAGCTTGCTTGAACACGCGATCCAGACCCTCGGTTTCAGCCTGGCGCTTAACCAGGCCGGACCCTGGCACGACCAACGCTTGCTTGAGACTCGGCGCGACCGTGCGGCCCCGGATCACCGCCGCCGCCGCCCGCAAATCTTCAATGCGGCCATTGGTGCAGGAACCGATAAACACGCGGTCCAACGGGATGCCCGTAATGGGGGTATTCGGCTGTAAATCCATGTACTGCAAAGCTTTCTCCATGCCATCGCGTTTAATCGGATCCAATTCCCGGGCTGGATCGGGAATGCATTCATCCACCGCCGCCACCATTTCCGGCGAAGTACCCCAAGTCACCTGCGGCTTAATGGTCGCGGCGTCCAGGGTCACCACCCGGTCGAAGACGGCGTCCGGATCGCTGTACAATTCCCGCCAGGCCGCCACCGCGCGCGGCCATAAATCGCCGGTCGGCGCGAAGGCCCGATTCTGGAGATATCCAATCGTGGTCTCATCTACAGCGATCATGCCCGACCGGGCGCCGGCCTCAATCGCCATGTTGCAGACGGTCATGCGCCCTTCCATGCTTAGTGCCCGAATTGCTTCGCCAGCAAATTCAATGGCGTAACCCGTACCACCCGCAGCGCCGATCCGGCCAATGATCGCCAGCACAATATCCTTAGCGGTCACACCCGGCCCGATTTCACCCTCCACACACACCTGCATGGCTTTGGATTTTCTCTGGATCAGGCATTGAGTCGCCATGACGTGTTCGACTTCGGACGTGCCGATGCCGAACGCCAGGGCGGCAAACGCGCCATGCGTCGAAGTGTGGGAGTCGCCGCAGACCACGG